>CALUSB010000003.1 GCA_944323335.1 Candidatus Gastranaerophilales bacterium | reverse complement strand
GCAGGCGATGAGATTTATAATTTTATAAAAAATAACCATAGCCTCATAAACAAGTGCGCCAAAGAGAGAATAAATCAAGAGTTAATTAAACTCTTTAGCGGTAAATTTTGTGCCAAAGCTTTAATTTGTGCTGATGAGTGCGGGTTTTTAGGTGAGATTTTCCCTTTTGTTAATGAAATAAAAAAAATCCCCCCAAATACACATCATCATCTTGATTTGTTTCATCATTCAATTGAGACCATGCGCACAATAAGACTTGATAATGCACTATTAAGGCTTGCTGCTTTTTGTCATGACATAGGAAAGCCTCAAACACACACAATTGAGCCAAGCGGCAGACACCGTTTTATAGGGCATGATGATGTCGGTTCAAAATTGATAAAACCGATATTAAAAGAACTTAAGTTTTCAAAAAAACAAATAGACTATGTAAGTTTAATGATAAAAAACCACATATACCCCTCGGCTTTAATGAGTTCAAAAGATGTACAGGATAGGGCAAAAGTAAGATTTGTCAGAAAACTGCACCCATATGTAGAGGATATAATCGAGCTTGCACGAGCCGACAGGTTATGCGCCAGAGGGCCGCAGGTGAGTGATGAAATGGTAAGGGAAAATCTTAAAAACCTCGATGAATTACTTGATTTTTATCATAAAATTGAGCCTACCTTGGTATCAATGCCAAAGCTGATTGACGGCAGAGAAATAATGCAAATTTTAAATATAAAACAATCGCCTGTTTTGGGCGAGATTATAGATGCGCTTAAAGAGGCGCAGCTGGAGGGTGCGGTTTACGATAAAGAAGGGGCTAAGGAGTTTGTTATAAGCTACTTTAAAACATATTGTAAAGAAATGTAACAAAAATAGAATATTACGCAATTCTATAAAAGAGATATACTTTATATATATGTAAGAGATAAACAAATTAAAAAAAGCAAATAAGCAACTCCAATTTTATAAACACACACTAACCAAACTTCCTAACCTTCCCTTCCTATAAAAAGTATTACTCCCGAAAGGGAGTTTTTTTTATGCCAAGGTATTGACTGTGAGCTTTGTTTTGGATAAATTTAAGATACTGAAGCAAATTGAAAATTGAATAAGTTAGTTTTGGGCGAGTGGTGCTATCCGAGTAAAACGAGGATATGAGGACTCTCAAAAGCCAATTTCGCCTGAGCAAATTGAAAATTGAATAAGTTAGTTTTGGGCGAGTGGCGAAATTGGTAGACGCGCTAGATTTAGGATCTTGTGCAGCAATGCGTGGGGGTTCGATTCCCTTCTCGCCCACCACTTAAATAATAAGAGAGTCGGTGGCTCTCTTTTTTAATGCTCGATTAAAGAAGGGAATCGAACCTTTTGAAACACTTGTTTCAAACCCACGGGTTCAAAACGTCCCTTCTTACCACCACTTAAATAACAAGAGAGTCGGTGGCTCTCTTTTTTAATGCAATGATTGGAGATTAATTATGATAATTGTAATGCGCCATGGTGCAACACAGGATGATATTAATAAAGTAATAGATTTAATTAAATTAAAAGGGCGCGAAGTTCACCTCTCTGAGGGTGAATCTCACACAATAATTGGCGCTGTCGGAGAGAAAGTCATTGACCCAAGGGAATTTGAGCTTTTAGACGGTGTAAAAGAAGTTATAAAAATCTCCTCCAGCTATAAACTCGCTTCAAGAATTTTTCAGCAGGAAGATACAATAATTGAAGTTAACGGGGTAAAATTTGGCGGCGGGTATACAGGCATGATAGCCGGCCCTTGCACAATAGAGAACGAAGAGCAGATTTTTGAATGTGCAAGATTATTATCCCAATCAGGCGTAAAGATTATAAGAGGCGGTGCTTTTAAACCCAGAACCTCGCCCTATTCTTTCCAAGGTTTAGGAGAAGAGGGGCTGAAACTCATAAGAGCGGCGGCTGATAAGTATAATCTTGCAGTTACATCTGAGGTTATGGAGATAAGTCAGATTCCGTTATTTATTAAATACGTTGATATTCTGCAGGTCGGCGCAAGGAATATGCAAAACTTTAACCTTTTAAGAGAACTAAGCAGGGTAAATAAGCCTGTAATAATAAAAAGAGGATTATCGGCAACAATTAACGAATGGTTAATGGCGGCCGAGTATATTTTATCGGGTACAAACAGGGAAGTAATTCTTTGCGAGCGCGGTATAAGAACTTTTGAAGTTGCAACAAGAAATACTCTTGATTTGTGTGCAATCCCCGTTGTTAAGAAAATGAGCCACCTGCCGATAATTGTTGACCCGTCTCATGGTACAGGGTTAAGGGATAAAGTTGTGCCGATGTCTTTAGCCTCAGTTGCGGCAGGGTGTGATGGTCTTATAATAGAAGTTCATAACAAACCGGAGTGCGCTCTGTGCGATGGCGCGCAGTCGCTGTACCCCGAGCAGTTTGATGCTTTGTTTAATAAATTAAAAAAACTTGCTCCTGTGGTTGATAAGACGATGAACTAATTACTTCCCGTCATCTAATGTTATATAGTATTTTTCATCAAGGTTAAGTTTTTCGCCCTGATACAAAATAGCATCCAGTAAATTGAAGAAGTATTCTCTTTTGGCGTCAACAAAGTCCTGACCTTTTTTCTGCCAGTTAGAGCCTGCTCTGTAGTGCAAAATAAAATCTTCTATTGCCTGTATGCTATACTCATCATCATAATTTGCTCTGAATTTTTCGGGCAAAACGGCAATTTTATCGCCTTTTATATGAAAAGTATGTTTAATATGTTTTACTTTAAGCTCGGGGTTTCTTAAAAGCCATTTAAAGAGCTTTCCGCCCGTGTCTGTTCTTTGTGTTTTTGTTTTGTATATAGACATTGAAAAATAATTTTTATCGGGCAGTTTTTGACCTCTGAAAATCAAAATACCATTCCATAAAAACTCTACTCCGCCTCTGAATTGGTGGATACCGCAGATGTCATTATCGCCTAAATATTCGTTAAATGATATGTCATGAGTTAGGAACATATCAGAATCAATCAATACATGGATTGTGTTTTTTTCCCATCTGAAGTGTCTGTGAAAACCGTAGTTTATGCCATAAGCCGTTATATAGGACGCTCCTGAAACAAGAGTTCTAAAGGTTACATTCAGACACTTTACGTTGTTTTCTTTGCAAAATTTCTTTATTTCTCTTTGCCTGTCAAATTTAAAAAACGGCACATTATTGAACACCACAAATTCCCACTCGGGGTCTTTTACAAACTTTTTAAATGTTTCATACTGTTTGTATAAAAGTTCAGGTGTCTTATCGGCCCATGTATATATTTTTACTTTATCCATAGCGCTAAAATATCACATACAAAGCATTTGTGCAACTTAATTATAATTCCTTGAAAACTACAAGGGAATTAGGATTTAGTACATATTCAAGACCAAAAAATGCCTTAGGCTCAAATGTTAAATGTTCTTTGTTTGATGTATCAAAAATAATGTACCAGTTTTTGCCCTCTTTAGCGCTTGGCAGTTTAAACTTGTAATCATATGGGTGTTTAGAAAATGCTATAAAAAATCCCTCATTTTCATCATCAACCCTTATACCAAGGTAGTTTTTTGAATAATCAAACCAGAAATTTTCACTGTTTTCATCTAAATCTTGAGCATGTTCGTTGTAGTATTTTAGTTTTTCATCGTAGTTTTTAAGTGAAAATACGCTATGTGTTTTTCTAAAATCCGCCAAACTTCTGCAAAATCTAAAAATCCTATTTTCAAAAGTTCCGTTTGTATTTGCTTCTCTAAAATCATAATAATTTGTTTTATCATCAAGGTTATAACTGTTATTATTTGCGCATTTTGAATGCATTATCATATCGCCTATTTGCATCATAGGCACTCCTTTTGATAAAAACAGCATTGCAAGCTCTTTTTTTATGGAGTTTTCTTTAATTTCTTCCCTGCTATAGTTGTCAAAGCATATTTCCCAATCCGAACCGCCCTGAGTAGAGGGGTTTCTTTTTGAAAAACTGTTACAATCGTAAAGGCTAAAACCGTCATGGCAGCAGATATAGTTTATAGCGCCGTATTTATCCTTAAATCTGCTTTTTGTCCCCTCAAAAATATTTTTTACATCATTTAAGTTTATGTGAGTAGGAAAAAGCGCACTTCTTCTTATTGTATCTCTTGAAACATCATTCCACTCAAGCCAATTTTCGGGGAAATTTCCTAACTGGTAGCAGTTAGCCCCTCCGCAAGTCCAGGGTTCTGCAACCAGTACAACGCCATCTTGAGCTTTTGTCGGGTCATCATTTACGTTTATACCTCTTTTTTGAAGTTCTTTGGTTAAATCAGCACATAACCCTGTGTGGGTGCAATATATAGCCTCATCTTCTTTTGATGTATCCATAAGAGATACCGCAAGGTCAAATCTAAACGCATCCACTCCCTGTTTTGCCCAAAAAGCAACAGAATCTGCTACAAGGTTGCAAAAGCCTATGTTTGTTGAGTTTGTATCGTTATGGCAGCCCGAGTTTTGTCTGTAGCAGTTTTTTTCTTTTGTCAGAGGGTTTGTAACAAGTTTATAATAGCCGCTATTGTCAATTAAAGCGTAAGAAAAAAGACAGCAGTCATTGTTGTCATTATTATAAATCCTTGCTTCGCCCGTGTGGTTGTAGACTACATCAAGACAGACTTTAAGTCCGTTTTTGTGAAACTCATCCACCATAAACCTAAACTCTTCAAGGGCTTTGCCGTAGCCTTTATTAAAGGCATATTTTTTTGCAGGAGCAAAGAAATTAAGCGTCATATAGCCCCAGTAGTTTCCCCCGTCTTCTCTGTGGTCAAATTCACAAATGGGAAGAAATTCGACCATGGTGAAGCCCATTTTTTTAATAGCCGGAGCAAATTTTGCTGCCGCAAGGTATGTGCCTTTTTCTTCAATATTTAGATTTTGTGTCAAATCTTTTATGTGAACTTCGCCTATAATTTCCTTACTAAAGGGTCTTGGTTCAATTTTTGCAATGGGGGCAGTATTATTATTTATAAAAAATACCGATTTTGGCGCATATTTAGCGTTATCAACAAGGTAGTAATCGTCCCCCGAGCGAAACATCTCAAGGTTTTCTGACACATCTGAGGGCAGATGGCTCAATTCTTTTGAATACGGGTCGTAGGCGAGTTTATTGGGGTTAAAGCGATTACCGTTCTCATCTACCTTACATTTAAATCCGATAGATGTGCCCACTTCAAAATCGTCCCGATATTCCCAGTTTGGCCCAAAAATCCTGTAACCGTAGAAAAAGGGCTCTTTAAGGTCTTTTAGAGCGTATGTTTTAACCGATGTTTCCCAAATGTCTTTGCCCTCTTGTTTTTTCATAACAAGATTCATAAGAGGGTCTTGCCCTTTTGCCTCATCAAAAATGCATAGTATTACCATTGTTGCGTTTTTTGAATAAAGGCTAAAGTTTACTTTTTTGCCCTCATTATCAAGGTTTGCCCCCAGATTTGTTTTTAAATCCGGCATGAAAGACATTTGTGACATATGGAATCCTTTTTTATTTGAGCGGATTAATCACAATGCCGCTTAAAAGTTTTGGGTAGAAATAAGTTGATTTTTGCGGCATTCTGTACCCTTGAGAAGAAATGTCAACAATATCTTTCATTTTAGGATAAGCCATAATGAAAGACGCTTCCGCTTTTCCTGAGTCAATCATATCAAATGCTTCAAACTCTTGTTTGATGTATTTGATACCCTGTTGAGTCATTTGTTCTTCCTTAGAGTATCCAAGCTCTTTGGTGATGATTAAATCGTGCAGTACGGTTAAATCAAGTTTTTTAAGTACATCGGGCGCATCTACAAGGTCTAGCATGCCGTCTTTGAGTTTTAAAAGATAAAACTTGTTGACGTTTTTCATATAAAGACCGACAGATATAACCTTTTCGTTACTTTTTTCAATAGCAGCAAGGAACTGCTCTTTTACTTTTTGTTTGTTTGTGCTGTTAAATACAAACTCTTCCAAATCAAAGTATTTTTTAACAGCCTCAAGCAACACATAAGGCTCGATGAATTTTGTAATAATTCTGTGAGTCGGGAATATTATTAAATTTTCATCATCCGCGTTTGTAAAATAGCTCATTACATATTTTGCCTCAGGGTCTTGAGAGATTTCAGAATACGCCATAGCGGTTTCATATCTGTGGTGACCGTCGGCTATAAGAGCGGTTTTGTCTTTAAGAGTTGTTTCAAATACTTTTATATCTTCTTCATCGTCAATAAGGTAAACAACATTTTCTACTCCGTTGTCATCCGTTGCATCGATAAAAGGTTTTTGAGAAAGATACTTGGGCAGTATTTTGTTTTCTATGATTTTTTGTTCATCCGAGTATACAAGGAATATCTGGCTAAAGTTAGCTTCGCATGCTTTTGTAAGCTTCAATCTGTCCTCTTTTGGCCCGCCCATGGTGTATTCATGCGGCAAGATTACTTTTGTCTCAAATTTTTCTATTTTATTTCTTGCAATAAAACCTTTGCGCTCAATTTTTCTGCCGTTTGGAGTTGTATATTTTTGTATAAGGTAGAAAATACAGGGTTTATCGGTATGTACAAGGATATTTTCTTCCTGCCATTTTTGGAAAAATTCCTTGGCGTCTTCGTAGCGGTTTTCGCCTTTTGTTAAGATTAGACGAACGATATTGTAGGGTGATTTTTTGTATAATTCATCCTGATAAGCACTTGTAATAACATCATAAGGCGGCGCTATAACTTCGTTTATATTAACTTTTTCCTGATTATAAACTATCGCGTTAAGGGGTTTAATATCCAAAGTATCCTCCAAAAATAAAATATTTCCTGCAAGTTTATTGTAGTAAATATAAGCCTTTGTGTAAAGAGAGTATTTGGGTTGTATTTTTTGTAAATAAATATTAAAAATTCGTTTTGTATAGCAATTTAGTTAATTAAAAATACTTTATTTATTTGTGGAAAGGTTTTAAAGGTTAGTATTATCATGGGTGCAATAGCAACCGCAATTTATGATTTTAGAAATATAAATAAAGTGTCGCACGGTGACACCGGCAGAGTCGGTGCAGCGGCAGCTCAGACAACTAATCTTATTAATGCTGCCTCAACTTCATCAATTGAACCTCTGCAAAAAGGTGCTAATGCTGTTTTAAATTATGTTGATGATGCAGGAAGGTTTATTGGTGTTACAAATGCTGCATCAAAAGTGACGGGATTTGCTTCAAAGGCGGTAAACCCTCTTTTGTGTGTAGCTTCAGGTGTCAGAGTTTTAAATGACGATGACCAATATGCGGCTTTAATCGAAGAATCTTGTGCCATGGGTGCAATGTTTGCATCCGAAAAATTATTTAAGACTTTGGTTGCAAATCCTCTGACAGGTAAAGAAGTTAAAACAACATCAAAACTGGCGACAAAAATAGCAGATACTGTTGCAGATTCTGTTAAAAACGTAAAAGGCAGCGGTAAGAAAAAACTTCTTGCAATAGCGGCTGATTTAGCTCTTGTGGGTGTATCTATTCTTACTTTTGACCTTGGTAAAAAAATAGGCAAAAAAATATCCGGCAGAGATGATGAAATCAAAAACGTAAAAACAACCTCGGGTCTGGATTATAACTCTTAAGCTCCGCAGCTTAAGCCCGCGCAAAGGTTAATTGACTGCCCTGTAAGACCCTTAGCATCTTCTGATATAAGGTACTTGCAAAGCCTGGCTATTTCTATCGGCTCAATAAATCTTCTCTGCGGGATAATCTCAAGTGTTTCTTCTTTTTCTTCTTTATTAAGCGCTTCATCACTTAATTTTGTATCCACCCAGCCGGGGTTAATTTGATTTATTGTTATATTAAATTGTGCAAGCTCAAGCGCAAGCGATTTTGTAAGGCCGCTTAGAGCTGATTTTGTAGCACTGTATAGTGATGCATTGGCTTCGCCTACCGCACCTGAAATTGAGCCTATGTTTATTATCCTGCCCCACATGTTTTTTTTCATATCTTCTGCGGCATATGAGCAAAGCAAAAAAGCAGATGTGAAGTTGAGATTTATCATTTTTTGCATGGTTTCAAAATCTGTTTTTTCAATAGGGCAATAATCATACATCCCTGCATTATTTATTAGAATATCAATACGCCCAAGCGCTTCTTTTGCCTTTAGATACAATTCTTTGGCGTTGTTTGGATTTGACAAATCAATGCTTAAAAAATTTTTCTTATCGCACTGACCTCTTGCGCAGCCAAAAACCCTGTAGCCTGATTTTTCAAGCTCGAGTGCTATCTTTTCACCTATCCCTCTTGTAGAGCCTGTTACAAGGATGCTTTTCATGACAGGTCAGCTTCCTTTGTATGCCTTAATACAATATCTGAAATTTGATTTATCAAAGATTCTCTCTGTGCTTCGTCTAAATCTCTAAGAGCTTCAACTGCAGCATGTAAATTTGGGTTTTTGTCATACCACCTTTGATATTCTCTGGGGTCAAAATCGGCAACGATTTTTATAAATTTTTCGTAATCTTTTTCTACAATTTTTGGCACTTTCAAAATAATGTCAACTGCAACTTCGCACTGTGCCTCAGGGTCTAAATCCTCTAATAATTGCATAAAAGCACTTAAATACTTATCTTTATCATACCATCTGACATACTTTTTCATATAAACATTATATCAAATTTTATATGAAAATGCACAAAAAGTAGTAAATATTTAAAAAAGTACTTGCCACATGTCAAAAAGCCTTATATAATCACAGATGATAAAGGAAGGAGTTCACAAAATGAACAAAGAAGAATTAGTACAAGAGATTGCAAAAAAAGCTAAAGTTACTCAAAAAGAAGCTGCTGAAATTTTAAACGGTTTTGTTGAAACTGTTCAAAAAAGCGTTTCTAAAGGTGAAAAAGTTACTTTAGTTGGTTTCGGTACTTTTGAAGCTAGAAAAAGAGCAGCAAGAACAGGCCGCAATCCTCAAACCGGTAAAGAAATTAAAATCGCTGCAAAAACAGTTCCTGCTTTTACTGCAGGTAAAAAATTCAAAGAACTTGTTAACAAAAAATAGTTTTTTGATTTTGCAAAAATTTTGGCGAACTCTTGAAAAAGGGTTCGCCTTTATTTTTCTCTATACTAAAAACCCGACTTATTTAGTCGGGTTTTATATTATTCAACGATTGTTTTTCCTTTTGTTTTTATTTCATCAATTAGAGCATTAGTGAATTCTTCAATAGGTTTTGTGCCTATTTGTCCTCTTCCTCTTGCTCTTATTGCAACGGTTTTATCTTCTATTTCCTTATCACCTACTACAAGCACATAGGGAATTTTCTTTTGCTGCAAGTTTTCTCTTATCTTGTAGTTCATACTTTCTGACCTGTCGTCTAAAAGTGCTCTGATACCTTTATTTTTAAGTTCGTTTGCAATTTTTGCCGCTTCATCGGCGTGTCTGTCTGCAATCGGAACAATAGCGACCTGATAAGGTGCAAGCCAAGTCGGGAAAGCGCCTGCATAGTGCTCAATAAGTATACCGTGGAATCTTTCCATAGACCCGAATATTACTCTGTGCAGCATAACAGGAGTTTTTAGCTGTCCGTCTTTGTCTTGGTACTTAATATCAAATCTCTCGGGCAGGTTAAAATCAAGCTGAATAGTAGCGCACTGCCAAGTTCTTCCTATGGCGTCTTTAACTTTAAAGTCGATTTTCGGGCCATAAAACGCGCCGTCGCCTTCGTTTATTTCATATTTCATGCCGCGTCTGTCCATGGCTTCTTTTAGGCCTGCCTCTGCAAGTTCCCAGTTTTTAAGCTCACCTACGTAACTTTCGGGTCTTGTTGAGAGCTCAACTTCAAATTTCATACCGAAAATATCCATGGTATCTGCCACAAAGTCAATGATAGCATTGATTTCATCTACCAATTGCTCGGGTGTGCAGAAGATGTGTGCATCATCTTGGGTAAAGCCCTGAACGCGGGTAAGGCCTGCAAGAGCGCCTGATTTTTCTTTACGATAAACAGTTCCCAACTCTGCCATTCTTAAAGGTAATGAGCGGTAAGAGTGCCTGTTTGCCTGATAAATAAGGATATGAAACGGGCAGTTCATCGGTTTTACTATGTATTGGTCATCTTCTTCGTTTTCTTTTTGAATGAAGAACATATTTTCCTTATAGTGGTCAATGTGGCCCGAGAGTTCCCAGAGCTTAGATTTTGCTATTTGAGGAGTGTTAACGATTACATAGCCTCTTTTTCTGTGCTCTTCTCTCCAGTAGTTTTCAATTTCTTCTCTTACAACGGCAAGATTAGGGTGCCAAAGAACAAGCCCTGCGCCTATTTCATCTCTTACGGAGAATAAGTCAAGCGCAGCTCCCAGTTTTCTGTGGTCGCGTTTTTTTGCCTCTTCAAGCATTGTAAGGTATTCATTTAACTCTTCTTTTGTCAAAAATGCCGTCGCATAAATTCTCTGCAGCATTTTATTTTTTTCACTGCCTCTCCAATACGCGCCTGCAACCGATAAAAGCTTAAAGGCTCTGATTTTTTTTGTACTTTCAAGGTGAGGGCCGGCACAAAGGTCGTTAAAAAGTACGTTTCCGTCTTTATCTTTGGTTAAATATAAAGTCGGGTTGTCGTTTCTGTGCTCTTCTAGAAGCTCAGCCTTATAAATTTCGCCCTGTGCCCTAAATTCATCAATTTGTTTTTGAACATCGGGAATTACATATTTTTCAAAGGTGAGATTTTGCTCAACAAGCCGTCTCATCTCTTTTTCTATGTCTTTAAGGTTGTCTTCGTTGAGTGTTACATCTTCTATATCAAAATCGTAATAAAAACCGTTTTCTATCGCAGGGCCTATTGCAAGTTTTGCGTTAGGGAAAAGGTTTTGCACCGCTTGCGCCATAATATGCGAAGTCGAGTGTCTTAAGATTTGTAATTCTTCGTTTACTTCCATAATATCCTCTTTGACTGTAGTGTTTGTAAATATTTTACCACTAACAGTATTTAATATAAAGAAAAATTTAAAACCCCGATAGCTTTTGTCTATCGGGGTTATACTCCTTTATCCATTAATCGTGTTTTAAATGTTTATCTTATGCAATCTTTTTTGTGCCAAAGTTGATAACTGCTTTATTGTTGATAGCTATCAATTCCATTGAGCTCCAAAATTCGTTGGGAGAAAGTGTTGACTTAGCATCAAGGTTTACTGTAACTTTTTCAAAATATAATTGAGCAAGTTTTTCATCTAAATCGTTTACTGCTGATAACATATTTTATCTTCTTTCTCTTTTTGTTTGCTGCTTACATATATATAAAGTATATAAAAAGTATGTAATTTCAAGTTGATTAAATAATGTTACATTCCTTTACAAATATTTTTTGTTTGTGCTAAAATTGCCACAAAGCCAGTTAATTAAAGGAAGAGGATATGAAAAAATACAGAATAGGTGTCGATATAGGCGGTACAAACATAAAAATTGCCCTTGTTGATATGCAGGGTAAAATCGTTTATTCAAACACTACGCCTACTCGCGCGGATATGGGATATGAGTATTCAATAGCAAACATTAAGCAGGCAATATCTGACTTAATGAAAGAAACAAATTCGGACAAAACTACAATCGAAGCCATAGGTTTCGGTTTCCCGGGGCAAGTTGACTACAAAGAAGGCATTGTCCGTCTGCTTACAAATATGCCCGGATGGGTTGAAATACCTTTTGCAAAAATAATTGAAGATGAGTTTAGTATCCCCGTGCGCCTTGATAATGACGTAAGGGTAGCAACATTAGGCGAACTTAAATACGGTGCAGGCAAGGGCTGTGAGAACCTTGTTTGTATAACGGTAGGTACAGGTATCGGTTCAGGTCTTGTACTAAACGGTAAACTTGTCCGCGGTGCAAAAAACGCTGCAGGTGAAATCGGCCATATTAAAATGACAATGGGCGAAGGCCCTCTTTGCGGCTGCGGTGACTATGGCTGCTTTGAAGCATACGCGTCAGGCCCCTCTATCGTTGCTATGGCAAGAGATTACATAAGAGGCGGTAAGTCATCTAAATTTAAAGAACTCGCAACGGAAGAACTAAGCCCTTATATAGTTGCTCAAGCAGCTCTTCAGGGTGATGTTGTTGCAAAAAGAATTTACACAAAAATGGGTGAGATTATAGGTATAGGTCTAACTTCGGTTATTAACCTCCTTAACCCTGAAAGGGTTATAATAGGCGGCGGTGTAGCAGATGCCGGCGATATACTTTTTGACCCGATTAAAGATACAATTGCGCGTCGTGCCATGCCTATTCAAGCGGCAAGTGTTGAGGTTGTTAAAGCGCAGCTTGGAAACACTGCAGGTGTTATCGGCGCAAGTCTTTTAATAGAAAGCTAAAGGAAATCTTATGCCCTTATATTTTTTCTGGGGTGAAGAGGATTATTTAATTGAAAAAGAAGTCAAAGCTCTCAAGAAAAAAATCTTAGGGGAGAGCTTTGACGCTCTTAATTATAGGGTTTTGGATAACCCTGATTTTTCTGCTTTTGATGAGGCGTTAAGAACATCATCAATGTTTTTTGGGGATATTCTCTATATTATAAAAGCAGACAAATACTTCCTTGAAACAAAAGGCAAAATCAAGCTTGATGACGCTCAGGTCGCTATGCTTTGCGAGTCCTTTAAAAATATAGCTCAAGGGGTGCATGTTGTACTTCTGTGTCCTGTTGAACGCGGGGATAAGAAAAAACCCGACAGCAGAAAAAAAATCTACAAAGCCTTGGCGCAAAGTGCTAAGATAAAAGAATTCCCTGCATATAAGGCTTATGAGGACTATAAAGTTGCGCCTATCGTAAAAGAGCTGGCAAAAGAAAAAGATATAACGCTTCAGGGCGATTTAGCAACACTTTTAATTCAATACTGCGGAACAAACATACGTGATTTGGATATGCAGTTAGAAAAGCTCAAGCTATACGCCTATCCCGACAAAAAAATTACTCCCGATATGCTAAAAGAGGTGTGTCTTTTAGGGGAAGATATTTTCTCTATTCCTGATTTAATACTTAAAAAAGACTACATACTGGCGCTTGAGCAGATTTCAAAAATCCTTCAAAAATCACACTATCTTGAGATTTTAGGTTTTTTGCAAACAAGCATTACAAACCTTTTAAAAACAAAAGTTTACTCAAGCTCCTACTCTTCTCTTGATATTTCAAGAAAAACAGGCCAGCATGAGTTTGTTGTAAAGAAAAATCTTGAAAAGCTCAAAAAAACGGACGTGGCAGAGCTTTTAAGATTAAAACTTAATTTAACCCAAGTAGAGTATATGCTAAAAACAGGTCAAATCGACCCTATGGGTGCATTTTGTAAAATGTTTACGGAGGAACTTAAATGTTAGCAGAAAACTTATCGCACGAGTTTCCTTTTATAACAAAATACTTTTACGCTCTTTTTGAACTTGAGAAAAATCGCTTTCCTCAGTCTCTTGTTTTTGAAGGACTTGACCCTTATGCTCAGCTTTTTTACTCGCTTGAGCTTGCTCGAGTGCTAAATTGTCTTGAGGATGGAGACACTAACTGTCAGTGTCTTAACTGCAAGTGGATAAGAGAGGGCAAACACCCTGCGATAAATTTTGTTTCTCAATTGCATTTTAAAAGTTCTGATGATGATTCAAAGACAGTTATTTCTGCTATTCAAGCTAAAAATATTGAAAAATCCTTAAGAGAAACATCGGACTATCACAGGTTTTTTATATTTTTTGATGCAAAGCCGACCGCCCCGGATGATATTTCAAACGAATCAATTCAAAAATACTCACCTGAGGGCTACAATATTTTTGAAGAAGAATGGAGCTTGGGGCATATAAACCAAAAGACATTTAACCCAACAACACCTAATATTCTTTTAAAAAGCGTTGAAGAACCTCCCGAGAGAACGACATTTGTATTTTTAACAAAAAATCGCTCGGATTTAATAAATACTATTGTTTCTCGCTCACAGTGCTTTAAACTCCCTACAAGACAAAAAAAAGAGGATTTTTCTTTTGTTGCACAGATTTTTTCTTCTTACCCGAATATAAACCTTGAGGGTGCATTTTTAATAAGTGAAAATTTGCAAAATTATATAAAAGACTCGCAAATTCCATCATCTAAGGCGCTTGATAGCTTGCTTGCTTATCTAAGTAACGAGATAAAACAAAATACAGATTATGCTTATTTAAAAAAGTTAAACAGGGATATTAACTTTGTAAGCGAGGCAAAAAAGCAGATTCTATCCTCTATGTCAGATAGGGTTGTATTTGACACTTTGCTTCTTAAAATGTCAGGCGGTGCAAGATGAAATATATTGCTTTTTCCCTGCCGACGGGAATTGGTGCTCAAATTGGCGGATACGCAGGTGATATTGGTTACATTGTAAGAGAGTATTCAAAATATTTTAAAGTAATAGCTAACCCTAATGCGGTAAATGGCGGTATTTTCAGTGCAATAAATAAAAATATCCTCTATGTTGAAGGGTATGCTTTTGATGAGTTTTTATGCGGAAAAATAAGATTAAAAGAAACTTTAAAACAAAACAAGCTGGGTGTGCTTTTTGACTGTTCTATTCCTCAAGATGTTTTAAATGTGCATATTAATACAATTAGCGCGCTTAAAATTGTTAAAGGACTTGATATTTTAGAGCCGATAAAAACAAAAGAACCTGTCGGGGTAGAGTTTTTTATTGCAAATAACATTTCTTCAGGTAAAATAAAAAATCCAAATACACTTCTTGAGGCTGCAAAAAGTCTTATTTCAAGCGGAGCTAATGCTATAGCGCTTGTTTGTTATTTTGGTGAGGATGCTGATGATGTTGATTATTCAAATGGTATTGGAATTGACCCTATAGGCGGGGTTGAGGCTGTTATTTCTCATCTTGTTGTAAAAGAGTTAAATATTCCCTGCGCCCACTCGCCAGCGTTTTTTGATATAGAAATATCTAAGAAAATTGAAAACCCAAAAGTTGCCTCAGAGTGTATTTCATCTACTTATCTGCCTTGTGTACTTGAGGGGCTTGAATATGCTCCAAGTTTTTCTTACGACGAGGGTTTAAGCGTTTGCGATATTGAATATTTAGTAGTACCTGATTGTGCAATGGGTTCTAAAGCGGTACTGGGGGCGCTTGAGAATAATATAAAAATTTGTGCGGTTAAAAACCCGTCTAAATTAGATGTAGGATGTAGCAAGCTAAAAATTAGTGATATACTCTGTTTTGATACATATCAGGATTGTCTGAAGTACACAAAAAGGAATTAGTATGAAAATTTATAAAAATGCTTGGACCATGGCAGAGCTTGTTGTTGCCATGCTTGTTTTGTCAATACTTATGACACTTTCAATACAAAATATAAAGCCTAAAAAAATCAGAGTTTTGCCTTTTGCTTATGCTTCGGTTAAAAACCTTAATGATGCGGCCAAGTTTGTTTTGAGCGACAACTTGGTTAAAAACCTTCCCGATGATTTAATTAGCTCACCTGAAGCCAATTCAAACAAAACATGTGTACAGATGGCTGAGGCATTAAGTCTTATCGGTAACTATAAATGTGTAAAAACTGTTGCAACTGCCCCTGCAAACGGCAGAGGTAAAACAGGCAAGCCCAATTTTCAAACTTCAAATATGATTTCATATTCAGGACTTGAAAAAGATTTTACATCAACATATAGAGGTACTGCGTCAAATGTCGGTCAGTGTGCTACGGTTGCTGTCGGCATGAAGGATATTATGATTGATATAGACGGAGATGACGGGGAAAATAAGGTTGGAAAAGACCAGTTCCCTCTAAAACTTCTGCAAACAGGAGAGGTAGTCCCCGGTACTTGCAGTGATATTGTGCCTTCTTCAACACCAAGTGCATGCTCGGGTGAAACTTTTCAGAATCCGACATTTAAAAAACACCCGTCTTGCGGCAGTGAAACAACTAAATTTATTAACGAGGATTATCCTTTTGCATATACCGTATATCGCTCAAGAAAAGTAACCGAAGCTGAGGTAGATTCAGGCGAATACAGGGCGGATGATAGGATAACCGAAATTTTAAGAATAAATGATAAAAGTATGGCAGAAATAAGTTTTGCTCAAGCTGATTGTATAGCAAGAAACAATGTCTTAACAAGAACTCAATGCAAAGCTCTTGGTTATGAGCCGCATTCACTCTGCACTGATGACGGCGCATTTTGCCTTGTAAGACAATCTCGACCGCTATCTATGAATATTTTTGCTCTTCCGTATTAGAGCATGGGTTTTTAGCATGCGGGCGGGTGTTATCTGCTTTACAAAAGTGAGTTAATTTATTTTTTGTAAGTTTGGTAATATTAGCCAATGGCAACTATTTCAAGTCTTTTTTAAGATTAATGAAGAATTATTTATGTTAATTTTGTTGTATTTTTTAAAATCCTTTAAAAATACGATGAAACACAACTTCTACAAGTGTAAAATGTATAACAAAAGGGGAAAAATGAATTTATCCGTTGCCTAAAGTGTAAGTTTTGTTTTACTATATAAGTGTACTTAAAACATTAAAAAAAACTTCGGTTTAGGTGATTGCGGTAAGGTCAGACGACCTTGTGGAGGCAGAATTGTTAGAAAACGGTTACATTCAAATTTACACTGGAGACGGCAAAGGTAAGACAACGGCATCTTTGGGTCTGGCACTGAGAGCATTGGGTCATGGCTGGAAAGTTATGATTATACAGTTTGCTAAAGGTGACCAAGGTACAACTTACGGAGAAATTGCTTCTTCTCACCGCTTTAGCGACAATCTTGAAGTTAAACAGTTTGGGCTCGATAGAGTTTGCTATTCGCACAACATGAATATTGATGATTACAAAGAAGCAAAAAAAGGTTGGGAATGCGCTAAAGAAGCTATCATGAGCGGCAAGTACGGACTTGTTATACTTGATGAAATTAATATCTGTATTGATATGGGTATGATTAAGGTTCAAGATGTAAAAAATACACTTCTAAATAAACCTAAAAATCTTGAAATAGTTTTAACGGGAAGAAGAGCACACCAAGAGCTTATTGCAATGGCTCATCTTGTGACTGAGATGCAGCCTGTTAAGCACTATTTTGATATCGGAGTTATGGCAAGAAGAGGTATTGAATATTAAGAATAGCTAAGACTTGTTGTATCATTTATTTATGATACAATCTTATTGGAAAAGATTTTTAATGGGGAAATGGGGGTTTTGTTAAACTCCCTTTTTTTTATGTACTTTTGTAAATTTTTGCTTTTTAAATATAAATATATTCAAATATCGTCCGTATATATACTTATCTGATTTATATATAAGGAGTAGATGATGGCAAAGATTGGTGCACTGAGTGCAAAAAAAGCTAACAAAGCAAACAAAGCTAAAAAGGCGGATGAACAAAAGAGAGTTCAGGCACAAAAACAGGCAAAGGCAAAGGCCAACAAGAAAGCACAAGCACAAAAACAGGCAAAGGCAGAGGCTGCTAGGGCAGAGGCGCAAAAACAAGCAAAAGCTAAAGCTCAAAAAGAAGCAAAAGCAGAAGCAAAGAAGAAAGCACAACAGATTAAAGAGCGTGCTGCGAAAAATAATTCAAATGTAAAAGTAAAAGCAAAAGGCAACCAGATTATCAAAACTTACCCCAATGGAAAACAAGTTGTTCAAACCGTTAATAAAAACGGCAAGGTAGTGCAAAAAGAAATAGCAACCGGTAAGGGTGAAAATAAAGTTACAACAACTATTGACTATAAAGCAGGTGAAAAAACTTCTAAAACAGTAACTTCCGGCAAAGGAGATAATCAGGTTGTTACAGAGCTTAAATATGATAATGGCAAAAAAGTGGCAAAAACCATAAAATCATCAAATGATGGCGTACCCACTTTAAAAACAATAGAATATGACCCGAAAACTTCAAAACCGATTGTAAAAGTTGTTACAACGGGCGAGGGCGAAGACACTCTGGTTAAAAAAACAGAATATAAATATGATAAAAATAATAATTTAAAATCAAAAGTTGCCGTAAGTTCTGACGGTTCTACCAAAGAATTTATTTACGACAATTATCAAATACAAAAAGACGGAACAAAAACAAGAAGTCTTAAAATTATAAGCAGAGATGCTAATGGTAACGAAAGGAATTTCACAGAAGAGCAGACTTTAAACAAAAACGACAAGGTAAAAGAATTTGAAAGAAAAAATGAGCAAGGCAACGTAGTTCTAAAAGGAAAAAATAGCTACGATAAAAACGGTGTCTTAGATGGCAGCAAAACTGTAAGATATGACCAAGACGGCACTGTAGAGCGCACACATTATTCAAATTACAGAAAAACAAACACTGTAAATCAAAGCAGGTATGATATTGAAATTACTACAATAGCACCTGATGGCAATAAAGAAGTGTACAAAGGCACGGAAACAAAAAGTATAGGTGGAAAAACCGAACGCAAAGAAGCCAAGGAAGGCGGCGTAGAAGAAGAAATAAAAATGCGTAAGGCAAGTGACGCTGAAGTAAAAGATGCTAAGGCAAAAATCAAAAGTAAGATTGAATCAGAAATTGCAACCGGTGACATTTCACTTGTTTCGGGTAATATAAAATCAAAAGTTTTAAATATAATTGAGCAATTCAGGGATTTCTTCGGCATCGGAATTGATATAGAACAAGTACAAGAAGAAGCCATGGAAAACATCATGTCAAAAAAAGATAAGTTGGAAATGAAATTTTAAGAAAATAAAGCGGCTTATTGGTTATCAATAAGCCGTTGTTTTTCTTTTTTTGAAAGTTTTTTTATGCGGATTTCTTCTCTAAGTGCTTCGCTTTTATTTTCAAATTCTTTTGTATAAACAATTTTAAGCGGTTTATGAGAGCGGGTGTATTTTGCCCCCTTACCGCTCATATGCTCCATAAAACGCTTTTCAACGTCGCGCGCAATACCACAGTACAAAGTATTATCCACAGTTAGCAAGATGTAGAGATAATATTTCATCTAATACCCTAAAGACTTCATCTTTTGTATCAATTCTAACCAAAACCTGACGATATTTTGAGGCGTCTCTTACGGATGATATGTAGAAATTATAAAATTTCCTCATAAACTTAATGCCGTTTTTCTCGCCTCTTAATTCAACTTCACCCGATACATGTTTTTTAAGTATTTCTATTTTTTCTTCAAGTGTGGGAGGGTTTTCAACAGTTCCTGTTTTAAAATAATTTTCAATCCTTAGGGCAAAATGCGGGTCGCCCATAAACCCTCTTCCGATACTTACACCATTTGCTCCTGTTTGCTTAAGGCAGTTTTTAACATCATCTATTGTTTTTATATCTCCGTTTGCGTAATACGGGATTTTAAGCACACCTTTTAGTTGCCCTATTTTTCCCCAGTCGGCATGGCCTGAGTACATTTGAGAGCGCGTGCGTCCATGTACTGTTACAAAATCCACCCCCGCCTCTTCAAGTTTCAGCGCAAATTCAACAAAATTCATATCATCAAGACTCCAGCCGAGTCTAAACTTGGCGCTTAGAGGTACATCAATTACATCTTTTATAGCTTTTACGATATCTGTGGCAAGGTTTGGATTTTTCATCATAGCGCTGCCATCAGAGCCTTTTACAACTTTATTTACGGGACAGCCAAAGTTTAAATCTATGCTTGAAGCTCTATCGCAAATGATTTTTGCAGCACGTGCCATAATGTGAGGCTTATGTCCGCTAAGTTGGAAAGACAGAGGGTATTCACATTTATCGTAGCTTAGAATAAGAGATTTTTGGTTATTAACAAGCGCTTCAGAAGAGAGCATTTCTGTTGTAAGAAGAGTTTCTTTTGAGAATTCTCTGATAAGTTTTCTGTAAACTATGTCAGAAATCCCTGCCAGAGGCGCTTGTATTATTTTTATGTTTTTTGGTAATTCTTTCATTATTTACTGTTTAAAAATTTTCTTAATTCACTTACTCTGTCGCGTGCAAATTTTGTGTATTCATCCTCTCCTTCTTTTAGTTTAAGTTCAAGGAATTTATCGTAGTTAGTGACTGCTTCTTGGTACTTTTCAAGGTTATCCAGACCAAGGGCGTATGAGTAGTATGCAAGTGCAAAGTTGTTATCAGCATTAATTGCAGCCTTAAAGCACTCGTTAGCTTCTTTTTGATTTTTTTGTTCTTCAAGGATTAAACCCCTGTAATAAAGAGCATATGTGTTTTTTGGCTCTTTCATAAGTATTTTATTTAAAACAGGCATAGCGCCGGCGAAGTCTTTTTGTTCGTATTTTGCTATGGCGTTTTCTAACTCTTGAGCCGATTGAGCCTCTCTAATGGCATTAATTGCCTCTTTTGCGTCAGTATTTTGAGGGTTAATTGTAATTATTTTATTAAACAGCGTTAAAGCTTTGTCATTTTCGCCCATTTCAGAATATGACATAGCACTATAGTATAGTGCCTGTTGGTTTTGAGGTTCTTTTTGCAGAACTTTTTGATAGTATAAGTTGGCATTGTTATAATCTTTCAGTTCAAAATAACAACCCGCAATTGCAAATAAAACCTCAGGTGTCTGCTCTTTTATTTTTAAGTAATTTTCAAGCGCGCCTTTGTAGTTTTTTGCCTCATAGAGTTTTGAAGCGTTCTCATAAAGCTGTCCTGCTTGGTTTTTCTCAAGAGTGTCTTTTTGTGCTAAAAGCTCGGCTCCGTATGGTATTTGAGCAATACCCCTGTTTAATATATCCAGAGCGTTTGCATAGTCGTTTTTAAGTGTATAGATTTGTGCCGCATTTATGTAACCCTCTTGTTTTTTGGGGTTAAGTTCAATTGCCCTGAGGTAATATTTAAGCGCTTCGTCGTATTTTTTTTGCTTGTGCATTTCATAAGCGTAAGCGTACTGCAGGTCGTAGTTTGTGGGATTTGAATTTGCCTCAAGCAGCATGTAGTTGTATTTATCCGCAGGCGTAAATTTATTGTTTACAATGTCTGCTATAGCGTTTTTTGCATCGTTATCATTTGGAGAAATTGCAAGAATTGCCTTATATTGCATAAGTGCGTTTTTGTAGTCTTTTTGAGCCTCATAGGTTGAGGCTTTGTATCTTATAATGTCAAGGTCATTTGGATTTTTTGCAAGAAGCTTATCGTACAGTGCATTTGCCTGTGCCGTTGCACCTTGTGCGGCATAAAGAGATGCAAGGTTTAAAAGGGCGGTTTTATCATTTGGCGCAAGAGAAAGAGCCTTTTGGTATTGAGCTTTTGCACTAACTAAGTCCCCTCTCATTTGATAAACAGTACCCATGTTAATATACGCCTGAGCGTTATTCGGGTTGTTTATTGTTCTTGAGCGCCAGAGGTTTTCAAGAATATCAAGAAGTTCGGGATTTTTTTCGCCGTATTTAAGAGCAAGGTTATACTCTTCTGCTGCAGCGTCTTGATTGTTGGCTTCATCTAAAATAACAGCGTATTTAAAGTGCAATTTGGCATCCTTTGGCTCTGCCTTAAGAGCTTGTCTGTAGCAGTCAATTGCTTTTAAACTGTTATTTAATGCTTTAAAAATATCTCCGGCGTTTTCATTTGCGGTTTTTGCATATTGAGAGTTATTCCTCAGAGTCAAGAAATCATATGCTGCAGCGGGTAGTTCTCCCTGAGCGCGAAGTGTTTTAGCGTTTTGGAATTTTTGTGCGGGAGTGAGATTTGCTTCATATCTTCTTTGAAGCGAGGCAAGGTTGCTAAGAGCCGAGTTTTCCATATTTTGCTCTTTCTCACCCTGTGTATCACTCCAGTATTTCATATAAAAAAGTGCGCTTTTTAAATCGGCAATTGCTTTTTTAGGGTTTTTTTCCTCACTTACGTAGTAGTCGGCGCGTGCAAGATAAGCAAGGCAGAGTGATTGTCTTACCGTATCATCATAGGGTTGAAACCTTAGAACTTTTTTAAACTCTACTATTGCAGAAGAGTATTTTTTGTTTTTCAGATTAGAAATACCGTTGTTGTAGTATAAATTATACTTTTGTATTTCTTCTTGAGTCGGAGTATTTTGGGCATAAGATATATTTGTTAAAAACAAAAATGCCGCAAATATTACAATCAGCTTTTTTTTCATTGGCTTAACCTTTTTTTCTTGCGTTATGAAATTATAATACAATAAGAGTTTTTTTCATACCCTTAAAGAGTTGTTTTTGGTATTATTTATTTTAAGAGTGTGAATTTTGCGAGGTTTGTTTTGAAAACTGAATTTATATGCCACAATAAAAATTCGTTGATAATTTTTTTCTGCGGGTTTTATACAGACGCCAACTGCTTTATAGAATTTGATAATTCAAAAAGCGACCTGCTTTTTGTTTATGACTATTCTGATATGGAAAATAATCCCCTTGAGTATTTTGATTTTCTTCCATACACTGAAATCTACGTTATTGCTTATTCTTACGGTGTTTGGGCGCTAAATTATGTATATAATCAGGACTTATTGCCTCAGATTGATTCAAGCTGCGCTATTTGCGGTACTTTTTGCCCTGTGGATAATGATTATGGCGTCAATGAAAAAATATTTGACCTTATGGCAAATTCGCTAAATAACGACACTATAGAAAAATTTGAAAAGAAAATGGCGCTTGGTGCGTCCTCTCCGCTTAATATCAAAAGAGCAAACAGAAGAATAGAGAATCTTGCCGATGAACTTTTGAATATAAAAATGGTTTCAAAAAAAACCTGGTTTAAGAAAAATTTTGATTTTGACAGAGTTGTTATTGCAAAAAAAGACAGGATTTTTCCCTACTCTTCGCAGGCAAATTTTTGGGCAGCACACAAAAACAAGCTGGAACTTGAGTGCGGGCATTTTCCGTTTTTTGAATTTAAGGATTTTTATGAAATTCTTGAGGTTTAGTTTTTATGCAAAAAGACAAGTCCAATGATTTTTCAAAAGCAGCTGACACATACAGGCAAAATGCCCTTGTGCAAAAGCACATGGCAGATGCGCTGTGCAGACATCTTGTCAATTTTTGCAATTCAAATTTTGAAAAAATTCTTGAAATTGGCTCGGGTACGGGTTTTTTAACAGAAAATATCGTAAAAAGTTTAAATTATTCAAAACTTACGCTCAATGATATTACAGATAACTTTACAGGCTTCAGCGATTTAGAGTTTGTAAAGGGTGACGCCTGCAGGGTTGATTTTTTGGATAAATATGATTTGATAATTTCAAATGCCTGTTTTCAATGGTTTAGCAGTTTTGATACTTTTTTAAATAAAATTAAAAACAATCTGACAAGCGGTGCTCTTTTGGCCTTTTCAAGCTTTGGCGAGCAGAACTGTAAGCAGTTTAAAATGATAGAAAAAACAGGGCTTAATTACTGTGATTATAAAAATGTGCTTAGTAGCTGCGGATATGAAGTTATTGAATTTGAACAAGAGATTCAAACAATTTATTTTAAGAGCGTAAAAGATATTTTGTATCATATAAAATCAACGGGCGCTTCGGTTTCTGACTCTAAATCTTGGGGAGCTCAAAGGTATAGAGAATTTGAGAAAAAATATAAAGACTTGTTTTTTGACGATAACGGATTTGAGCTTACTTATAATCCCCTTTATGTAATAGCTAAAGTTAAATAATATACCCTAAAAGCATTTGGCGAGCAGATTTTGTAGAGTTAATTTTTTGTATGGCACGTTTTTCAATCTGCCTTATACATTCTTTTGTAACGCCATAGATGTTGCCTATTTCTTCAAGTGTTTTTCTTGCGCTTTCATTTAGACCAAAGCGAAGAGTTATTACCTCTTTTTCTCTTGATTTAAGACATTCAAGGGCGCATGCGATATCGTGTTTCAGTTGTTTATCAAGTACGTATTTTTCAACATTTTGTTTTTCATCTTCAATAATCTCGCTAAGGCTCATCTCGCGAGTTGAGGAAGAGTCGTTTTGTGTTTCAAAACCTGTTTCAAGTGAAAGAGCTTTTGTGTATGAGTTTAAAAATAAATCTATTTTTTCTTCACTGTAGCCAATATGTTTTGCGATTTCTGAGTTTTTAACACTGCAGCCGTATTTTTGCTCAAGAGAGGATTTTACTTTTTTGTATTTAGATAATGTTTCTTGAATATAAACAGGGATTTTCATCGAATAAGACTGCTCCGATATTGCTTTAAACATTGCTTGTTTTATCCACCAAGTAGCATAGGTAGAAAATTTGTACCCCAGTTTCCAGTTAAATTTGTCTGCTGCCGCCATAAGTCCCATATTGCCCTCTTGAATAAGGTCGCTTAAGCTTAGCGAGGTTGAGTGAATAGATTTTTTTGCAACATTAAATACAAGTCTTAAGTTTGACTGTATGAGCTCTTTTCTTGCATTTTCATCTCCTTGAGAACTTAAGCGTGCAAGCTCTTTTTCTTTTTGAGGAGTTAAAATCGGGTATTTGGATATTTTTTTAACGTATTCATTTAAGCTTTCATCATAGCTTAGGGCTAAAGTTGAATTTTTTGTTTTAAGTGAATTTTTCATAAAAGACATCTCCTAAATATTTCTAACCATAATTTTTTCCGGTGTAATTTTGGCGCACAAAAAATTTGCAAGCCGCGCCGCGCCTTTTTGGCGGTAGTTTAAGCGAATAAAAATTTAAAGATACAACAAAAAGTTTTTTAAAAGTGTGTTAAATAAAACCTAAAAACAAAGACCGTATGAGAAAAGATATATTTTGTATATCTTTAATATATCACTACGCATTTAAAATAACAAGTCTTTTGTAAACAAATATTACAGAAAAATAAAATAAAAATCGTTTTCTTAACATTACTTAATATTCATGCAGTGTTGGCTGTTGTGGCTAAAAATGTAGTCATACTATGCACTTACCCCTATTTGTAAACTAATGTAACGAAAATAAAAAAGTGCGCAATTTTTCAAAACTGAAATACTTTATATATATGTAAGCGATAAACAAGATATAACAAAACATAAAAGATGTACTTTCTAACCAACACACACTAACCTTCACTTCACACACGAGGAATTACTAAACAAGTATTCCGAGAGGCTTTTGATTTTCAAAAGCCTTTTTCTTTATGTAAAATTATTTTTGTGTTAATATCCTTTTTGTAGTCAACAAAGGATGCATCTATGACAAACACTTTTCAGGGAAATTTATACGCAAATAAAACCGACAAATTTTGCATTATAGTTTCAAGATTTAATGAATTTATAGGTTCAAAGCTTTTATCAGGCGCTGTTGATTCTTTTGTGCGTCTTGGTGTGGATGAAGAAAATATTGATATAATCTGGGTCCCGGGCGCTTTTGAAATACCTCTTATGGCAAAAAAAGCCGCCCAAACAAAAAAATACTGCGCTATTGTGACGTTAGGCGCTATTATTAAGGGTTCAACCTCGCACTATGACTATGTTTGCGCAGAATTATCAAAAGGAATAGCCTCAGTTTCTTTATCAGAAGGGTTGCCTGTAATATTTGGAGTTCTTACAACGGATAATATCGAGCAGGCAATTGAACGAGCCGGTACAAAAGCGGGTAATAAGGGCTCAGAAGCAGCTAAGGCGGCTATTGAGATGGCAAATTTAATTGCTAATATAAACTAAAAAATAAATCTTTAGATTGAGATATTTTTTAAACCCCGAGATTGATGATACTCTTCCTGAAACAAGCTATTGTTTAGTTATAACAAAACTTGATTAGGGAGAGTATTTGAGTATTATGGTAAGGGCATTTGTGTTCGGTTTTAAGAAAATATTGATTGCGCTCAGCGCTTTTATTTTACTCTGCGGTGCAGCTTTTGCTCAAGAGAGTCTGATAACTTCAGTTACAATTTCTAAACCGAAAGAATTAAACGGCGCATATAAGTTGACAGTTAAGGCTGATAAACCTGTAGAGTACAAAGCAAAGGCAGAAAACTCTGACAGTATCTATTTTGATTTAAAAAACGCGCTAACCGTTGATAATGTTGATACTATTTATGATGATGTTTCAGGAATTGACGCCGTTATTGTTCAGCAGCTTGAAAACTCTAAAGTAAGAATTTATGTAAACGGTATAAACACAAGCTCGACTCAACTTGCATTTAAAACATCTCAACAAACAGGCAGCGGTGCCACAAACGAGCTTGTACTAAACAGACCTATAAGAGAATACCGTCCGACAAACAATATAGATGAAATAGCTCAAGAAGATATTGACTGGAATGACAACTCCTTTAACCCCGAACATCTTTTAGGTTCATTTTTTGGAATATTTGACGGCAGAGGTGATATGACACTTGTTATCTGTCTTGTGCTTCTTGTAGCTTCAGTTGTTGTATCAAGGAAAGTTTTTGCTAAAGTTAAGCTGCAAGAAGAACCTCTTATAGGGCTAAGCTCTGCTTATCAAAAAAATAATGAAGAAGAAAAAACAAATCCGCTTGATACGGTTTATAAAGAGGCTCCTGCTCTAAGAAGAGTTCCTCAAACTCAAACTCGTCCGAGTGTTATGCCAAGGGCTATGCATAGTGTACCTTCTTATCAAAGACCACAAAGACAAGTTCTGCCTCAAAGAAATGCAATAAAACAGAACTACGCTCTTGGTGCTTATCAAAATGCACAGAAAAATCCTTATGCAACACCTGTTAATTCTCAGTCTCAAGTTGCGTATCAAAAAAGAGTTCAAAAACCGGCAAGTCAATTTGTATCAAGACCTGTGCAAAAAGAAGCACCAAAAATGCAAAAACAACAAGCTTCTATTGAAAATATAAAATTCCTTGAATCTGTTACAAGGATTTACGAACAAAGCGGCAGAAAAGACCTTGCTCAAGGCTTAAGGGCCGGAATAAATAACAGAAAAACAGCAGTATAATTTTATTAAAACAAAATAATACTCAACCAATAAGCCTCTATAACGGGGGCATTTTCTTGAAAAATATCTCCTATAAGTCAATGTTGTTTTGATTTGTAGTTTAATATATAATCAATAAAGTTAGCACCACGGTATTTAAGATGGAGTCAAAAGTTTACTCTAAAAATGACATATTGAATAAGCTTGCTCAGGACGGCTTTTTTGTCGACTACCTGACGCTTGACTCTTTTCTTAAAAAATATAAAATTGAAGCCATTTTTGAAGACGATGACGGTAATGAGTTTTTTGACAAAAGTGCTTACGACATTCTTGTTGAAAATGTACTGGGCAGAAAAATACAGGAAGAGTCCCCTAAACAGGATTCTATAGAAGAGACCTTGCCCGCGGATATCGCTCAGCCGATTGAAGAAAAAAATAATGAGACGGAACAGCCTGTAGAGCAGGTTGTTGAAGAAAGTAGCGTCGTTAGTCAAGATGCATCGGAAATAAATAAAGAAATACCTCTTGAGAATATCAAGTGGCACAGATGGGATGATGTATCGGTCGAGCTTGTTGATAATAATTCTCAAAGTGAACAAAATATTATAGACGGCGAGTTGCCTATAGAAAAACAAGAGGATATATCTGTTGTAGAAAATAATCTTGAGCAAGAAACATTAAGCAACGACACCGCTCCTGTTGACAATTTTGTGGAAGAGCTGCCACAAACTCCTCCTGCAGTTGAGACCCAGCAAGAGTATTGGAACTCCGAGCCTGTGGCGGAAAGCCCGAATATTCAAGAAAAACCGGCAACAGAAGAATCAAAAAAAGAAATACAACAGATTATGTCAACACCTGATGAGGGTGATGAAGATTTTGACGATATCGGACTTTTGTCTGATTCAATTCAAGCACAGGAAAAATTTCAAAAATACATTGTAAACGAGCTTGCAAAAAGAAATATTGATGTCACTCCGCCAAAACCGGAGAACGCTTTTAAGTTTGATATTTCAGAAAAAACTCTAAATATGATAGCAAGAGCCATAGCAAAAAAAATTGCAAAACAAGTTTCTATGGTTCTCTCAACTGACCAAAAAAACAATACAAAATTAATTCAAGCCGAGAAAAAATCACAAATGCTTGAGCAAAAGGTAAACTCTCTTGAAGAGCAAAATAAAAAATTAAAACTTCTTCTTGCTCAATCAAATAAAAATCTTAACTCATACAAGCCGACTTTCTTTGGCTTGTACAGATTTGTCAAAAGAAAACCGGAAAAAAGAAAATAAAATATGAATATCATTATAATGCTCATCTTAATAAGTTTGTTGGTTTTAGTGCATGAACTGGGGCACTACCTTGCTGCAAGAGCTTTTGGTATTCAGGTTTCTCACTTTGGTCTCGGGCTTCCTATCGGCCCTGTTTTGTATGAAACAAAGTGCGGTGAAACAAAAATAACCGTACACGCCTTTTTACTTGGAGGGTATGTATCTTTTCCCGATGATGATGAGGAAAATGAAGATGCTAAAAACCTTCCGCTTGATTCACCAAAACGCTTTAAAAATAAAAAACCTTGGCAAAAGGCAATTGTAGTCTCGGCCGGTGTTTTTGCAAATGTTGTATTTGCTCTGTTTCTTGTAATGTTTTGCGCTGCTTTTTATCATAAACTTCCAAGCAGCAAGTATGATGTTTTTGTAAAAGACTTTGCTCCTGAAGTCAAGTCAAATGTTAAAGACTCAGGCATTTTGCCAAATGATAAAATTATAAGTGTTAATGGTATTCCTATAACCAATTCTTATCAGTTTATTTTTCTTGTACAAAAAAGTAAATTCTTTGACGGCTATGTTTCAGATAAAACAGTTGAGAAAAAATTATCCGAACTTAAGGCGCTGAATCCTGAAATTTCTACTGTTGTAAAAACAGGGGAAACTATAATTCTTCCAAAATCAACACCTGAGGATGAACTAAAGGTTTCACAGAATGTTCTTATGGGGAT
The DNA here is from genome assembly GCA_944323335.1 of Candidatus Gastranaerophilales bacterium. Lineage (GTDB taxonomy): Bacteria > Cyanobacteriota > Vampirovibrionia > Gastranaerophilales > Gastranaerophilaceae > Galligastranaerophilus. The sequence goes on along the minus strand of CALUSB010000003.1, from coordinate 51,104 downwards.
TGAAAAGTACAAACCTGACGAGCTCGAGCTTACAAAGACTCAAAAGGACTTAACCCAAAAGCTTTATCAAAAAAGTGAGTTTGTCGCAGATAAAGAATATAGTCTTGAAGATATTGCCAGTGCAATTTCAGATACTTACAAGCCTCTTTCAATAAAAGTTTTAAGAGGTGACAAGGAGCTCGTGTTTAACGACTTAAAAACCTCAAAGGACGGGCTTTTAGGTGTAAAGCTTGAAGTAAGCGAGATTTTCCTGCCCATTAAAACACCCCTTGATGTTATTACTCACTCTTGGGATTATCTTGTTGATAATACAAAGCTTATGCTGCTTGGACTTTGGCAGCTTGTGAGCGGAAAAATTCCTCTTAGTGATATGCACGGTATTGTTGCAATAACAAAAGTAGGCGGCGATATCATTGAAAACTCGGGTATGCTAAAAGGGCTGCTTTTAAGTGCCATTATTAGTATTGACCTTGCTATAATTAATCTTCTGCCTATTCCTGCGCTTGATGGCGGACACCTTATGTTCTTAGCGTTAGAAAAAATATGCGGCAGAGAGCTTGATGAAAAAATTGTAGAGGGGATTTCAAGAGTATTTTTTGCGCTTTTAATTCTTCTTATGGTTTATGTTGTCTTTAATGATATTTTTGCCCTTGTTACAAAACAGCTCTAAATGTAGTCTAATCTCTTGACGCAGCTATTGGTGCGTGTTATATTGAAGCCATAAGTTACACTTAAGTCTTCAAAGGAGGTGAAAATATGCCTGAAGTAAGAGTTCGCGAGAACGAAAATATCGAAAGTGCTCTTAAAAGATTTAAGAAAAAAATTCAAAAAGCAGGAATTTTATCTGAAATCAAACGCAGAGAAAGGTATGAAAAACCTTCTGTTAAGAGAAAACGCAAATCTGAAGCTGCTCGCAAGAGAAGAGTTTAGATTTTAGTATAAGGATATAAAGGGGATGAAAATCCCCTTTTTTAAAAAGATGGGGTGAAAAATGGCAAAAGATTGCAGTTTTGATGTTGTGTCCGAGTTTGATAAACAAGAGCTTGTAAACGCGGTTGACCAGGTTAAGCGCGAACTTAATTCCAGATTTGACCTAAAAGGTTCAAATTCTGATATTACTCTTGATGCGGACAAATCTATCACTATTACAACAAGTGATGATTTAAAGCTGAGAAATATTTTAGATATTCTGCAAACAAAAATGATTAAAAGAAATCTGAGTATAAAAATTCTCGATGCTCAAACCCCTGAGGCTGCACTGGGCGGGAATGTAAGGCAGGTATTCAACCTTAAAAAAGGTCTTAGTCAGGAGCTTGCAAAAAAAATAACTGCTGCAATTAAAGATTCAAAACTAAAAGTGCAAGCATCAATTCAGGGCGAGCAGGTTCGTGTAAGCGGAAAGAGTAAAGACGATTTGCAAGACGTTATTAAACTTTTAAAAGAAAAAGAAGACAGTTTTAATATACCTTTGCAATTTGTAAATTACAGATAAAATGGAATTAAGTTTAGAAAAAACTATAATAGTTTATAATCCTGAAATTGATGGTGCAAAAGAGCTCTCGCAAAAACTGTGCTGCTCTTTTGAAAATTCTTGCGCTTTTTCATTGGATGAAATGCCCGATAGTGCAAGTTTTGTAATAGTTGTGGGCGGGGACGGTACGCTTTTAAAATGTGCAAGAAAATACTCGCAAACAGATGCTGTTTTGTTTGGTTTTAATATGGGGCGGCTTGGTTTTTTAGCTCAGGCTATGCCAAATGAAATCGAAAAAGTTGTAAACAAGATAAAATCCGGAGATTTTAGAATTGAAAAAAGAACCATGCTAAAATCCCCCACTACAGGTGCTATAGCGCTAAATGACATGGTTATAAGAGGTGCAACGTATTCTCGCACATCAACCCTGAATCTTTATATTAACGACATTAAACTATGCTCGTATTTAGCTGACGGGTTGATTATCTCTACCCCTACGGGTTCAACCGCTTATGCTTTGTCTGCAGGAGGGCCTATTATATCTCCAAATCTTGAGTGCTTTGTAATAGTTCCAATATGTCCTCATACGCTAAATGCCAGACCTATTGTCGTACCTACATCGGAACACATTAAAATTACAACATCGGAAGCGCCCAAGGATTTTCAGATGACATCAGACGGTCAGGACGCTTGCATTGTGAAAAACGAAGTCTGTATTGAAAAACATTCAAGATATTCTAAACTGTTGCTATTAAACAACGACTGCTGCCATTTTTATGATATTTTAAGAGAAAAACTCCACTGGGGAATTGCGCCTAACAAATAATGATTAAATCTGTATTGATTAAAAATTTTATACTTATTGATGAACTGTTTTTAGAGTTTGAAGATGGTTTTAATGTTCTGACGGGTGAAACAGGCGCCGGTAAAAGTATTATCTTAAAGGCAATAGATACAGTCCTTGGTGCAAGGGTGCAAAAGGATGTTATTTTTGATAAAACAAAATCCGCTTTAATTGAGATAACTTTTTCTCATTCAAAAAAAGAAGAATCAACACTAAAAGATTTTGACCTGTGTGAGGAAACGGTTATTTCAAGAGAAATAACGCAAACTTCTCAAAAGTGCAGACTAAACGGTGCACTTGTAAATCTTGACTATATAAAAGAATTAAGAGAACACCTCGTTGATATACATTCTCAAAATCAAAGCTATACTTATGTTTTACCAAAGTATCATATTGAACTTTTAGATGCTTATATAAAAAGCGTTGACGAAGAATTTACAAATAATCTTTCATTGTATGTCGATATTTTTAAAGATTATACAGAAACAACAAAAAAACTGACCACACTTCGTGAAAATAATTCTAAAAATCTTCAAGAAATTGATTTTCTAAAGTTCCAACTAAATGAGCTTGATAGCGCCGATGTCGGAGTGGACGAGGAAGCGCAACTTGAGCGCGAACTTGAAGTGCTCTCTAATGTGCAATCTCTAAAAGAGGCAACCGAGGGTATTTATTATTCTCTTGGCTCAGATGACGGCGTGATTGATGCTTTAGCTAAAATGAAAGGACTCCTCTCTCGCTCTTGTGATTGTGATGAAAGACTAAGGGAAGTAGAGAACTCTTTCATTGAAGCACATGAAAATCTTAAATTTTGCTCGGATTTTTTAAGAGAATACTCGCAAAACCTTGAAAATAACCCCCAAAGGCTTGATGAGATAAACGAGAGAATGTCGCTTATTCTAAAATTAAAAAGAAAATACGGCGATATTTTTGAAGCAAGAGAAAAATTTGCCGCACAATTAAGCGAAATCGAGGGCGATTTTTCTTCCGTTGATGAACTTGAGGCAAGGCAAAATGAGCTTGAAAAAAAGGTTGATGAATTATCTTATGCTTTATCTTTAAAAAGAAAAAAATACGCAGGCGAGCTTAGCGGATTAATTGTGCAAGAGCTTAGAAAATTAGAGCTTTCTAAGGCTGAATTTGAAATAAGTATAGAAGATAAAAAGGCAGATGTTAAAGGGATTGATGATGTTGAATTTTTAATTACAACAAATGTTTCATCTTCTCTTGCGCCTTTAGCTAAAGTGGCCTCAGGCGGTGAAATTTCAAGAGTTATGCTTGCTATAAAATGTGTTTTTGCAAAAGTTGACTCGCTATCGACGATAATTTTTGACGAAATTGACACGGGAATTTCAGGCAGGGCGTCAAACGCTGTAGCTGAGGCTATTTCAAATTTATCAAAAGATATACAGGTTTTTGCAATTACTCACCAGCCGATAATTGCAGCTCATGCTAATGCGCACTTTAAGGTGTCAAAAAGTCAGGATGATAGGACAAAAGTGTGCGTTGAAAAACTTGACACGCAAGAAAAAAGACTTGAGGCGCTTGCAACTTTGGCGTCAGGCGAAGTTAACAGTATATCTGTTTCGTTTGCAAAAGAATTGTTAAAATCTTAAATAAAGTTTTGTTAAAATCTTGACAATTATAATTGTATGTTTTTTTGAACTTTGCTAGAATTTACTCATAATTTACATCACCAACACGAGAAAAGAAGGATTTTAAGATGAAAGTTGATTTTAATACGGCATATTCCCCTGCAAAAAATATCTATGCCGGTTCAAATTATTCTGTACCCATTAACGGTTATCAAAATACAAAAGCTTTTCAAAATAATATTCAAGATACTTTTGTAAAAACAAATCCTGCTTTCGGCAGAAGAAAGCAGCCTGTAGTTGTAATTTATAGGCCCGAGGTCATTAATGCCGGTAAAGAAGGAATTGTACATAATCTTGCAATTTATGCAAGGTCTTTTGCATATGCTGCAGGACATGCAATGCCGACAAGCTGGGATTTAGACAGATGCATGAAAGAATATTTTAATCTATGTTGTGCGGCCGCTTCAACTTATCCTGAAAAAGACGACTATGTAAGATATCCCAGTTGTCAGGAGTTTGAAGAAATTATAGCAGGTCTTTGGAGAGACAGTAAAAAACTTGAGGGTGTTAATGAAGATGATTATATTAACCCTAAAACGGCTCAAATGAGAGAAGCACAACGTATGCCATATATGAGAGCACTCATAAAAGATGATATAGGGCGTGCTATGAATCTTCTTTCTTTAGAAAGATACGGTAAGCCTATTAACGACGAAGATGAAGCAAGAGAGTTTGCCTATAAGATATACAATGATAAGACAACAAGAACAATAAAACCCTCTGTGTCTAAAAGTGTCCAAAAGCTCGGTGTTAAAAGCCCTTACCATCAGCTTTTAACTCAAGAGTTTGATTCGGCTGATATTTTAAGGTATTTAAGGGAACATAAAGATAAGTTCTTTGGACCTCCAAGAAGCTTGAGAAAGCGATTTGATGATTACAAATTTATCTTCTTTGGTGTAACGGTTGATAATAAAGAAGAGCCTGAAGAGGTTATTTATGATGACGATGATGGCCCTTCAGATAAAAGAACCGACTGGGAAAGATGGTTTGACGAACATGGGCTATAATTAGTCAAATATAGCCTCAATAAATTCTTTGCGGTCAAAGTTTTTTAAATCTTGAGTTCTCTCTCCTATGCCAACCAGTTTGGCGGGCAGAGAGAATTCTTTTGCAATGGCTATTATAATGCCGCCTTTTGCTGAGCCGTCAAGTTTTGTTATAGCTACAGAGGTCAAATTAAGCGCCTCTTTAAAAACTTTGGCCTGAGAAAGTCCGTTTTGACCAAGATTGGCATCAAGTACCAAAATGCTCTCTGCAAGGGCTTCGGGTGCATTTTTGTCGATTACATTTTTTATCTTTTTTAACTCTTCAATCAGGTTAAATTTATTCTGCAGTCTGCCTGCAGTATCCACAATAATTACGTCAAAATTTTCTTTTTTAGCTTTATCAATGGCTTCGTACACAACGCTTGCGCTGTCTGCTTTATCTCTTCTTACAATTTCAACATCTGCTCTTTTTGCCCAGATATCAAGCTGCTCTTCTGCTGCAGCTCGGAAAGTGTCGCCTGCTGCAAGGAGGACTTTTTTGCCTTCGTCTTTGAATTTTTTTGCAAGCTTGCCGATAAGTGTAGTCTTGCCCGCGCCGTTAACACCTACTATAAAGTAGATATTAAGAGAATTTTCTCTGTAATTAAGCTCATTTGAACCTGCAGCGTCAAGAATGTTTTCAAATTCTTCTTTTAAAAAGTTTTTAAGCTGAGATGACTTTAGATTTTTATCTTTTATTTTATTTACTATCTCAACACTTAAATCCACCCCCAAATCAGCCTTTATAAGCATTGATTCAATGTCATCAAGGGTAAATTCATCTATCTCCTCACTTCCTGAGGCCGCCTCAACTACATTATCAATAAGCGTTTTTGAAGTTTTTGAAAGCGCATTTTTAAGTGCTTCAAAACCGCTTGAGATGATATTTTTGTCATCTTTTTTAAAGAAATTAAACATATCTTTCGACCACTTTTGCAAGTATACCGTTTATAAAAGACGGTGAGTCATCGGTTGAGTATTTTTTTGCAAGTTCAAGTGCTTCATCTATTACAACCTTGTGCGGTGCGTCTTTCATAAACACAAGCTCTATGATTGAAATTCTTAAAATGTCTTTGTCTATTTTAAACAATCTGTCTATATCCCAGCCAAAAGCCAGTTCTTTAATTATATTATCAATGTCTTGTTTTTTGTCTTTGAAAGTCATTGCAATTTTGTTGATGTAGTCTTTTACGTCCGCTTTTTGTGACAGTGTGCTAAGCTCTGCAATTTCAAGCGCATTCAGTGCCTTATCGCAAACGCCGAGAACTGTTTTTATTCTGCCTGCCATATCGCTTGTAAGGGGGATTTGAACAGGTATGTTGTTGGCGTCAATCGGGCGTTTAAGGTTGTCGGGGTGATTGTTTTCGTACTCTTCAATGTGCTCACTGAGTTCTAAAAGCCCGCTTGTAGCGATGTTTAGTTCTTCTTTTGAAGAACTTATAAGTGTTCTTACTGATTTTAAGACTATTTTTTCAAAGTCATCATCTTTGTATATATCAAGATTTTTTTCAAGTTGTGAAAATAAAATTAGTGCCAATTCTCTTGAAGCTCGTCTTGCTTGCATGTTTGTTTCCTTATTTTATCTTTTAAGTTAATTATAGATGAAAAATTTTTAATTTACAGAATTTTTTTAATATTTTCAAGATAAATTTGTGCGCATTTGTAATACTCAAGTTCTTGTGCTAAATTTATCCCGTTTTGTGATATTTGGGTAAGTTCGTCTATATTTAGCGAATATACTTTTCTTATTGTATTTTCTATATTTTTTGCATTCGGTTCTATAATAAATCCGTTACATGAGTCTTTTATCCAGCCGTCCATACCGCTTGATTTGCTGCATAGTGTAATGCAGCCGCTTGCAAGAGCCTCAAGGTAGCTTAGGCCAAAGGTTTCTTTTATTGAGGGCAGAATAAACATATGTGAATCCCTCAGGTTTTTAAGTACTTCGTTTTTTTCAATCTGCCCCATAAAGTATATTTTTGCCCCGCTCGCCCGTTTTTTTAGCTTTTTTTCTCCTCTACCCGTGCCAAATATTTTAAGTTCTATATCAATGTCTTTTATATTATTTATGGCGTCAATTAAAACCGCTACATTTTTTCTTTTTATGAAAGATGATACACAGGCTATTTTTAAAGGATGAGTGTTTTTAAATTTTTCTATTGCTTTGTCTTTAGAAATTACATCTTCTTTTTTTATTCCTGATGGAAGTAAAAATACCTCTTTATCTTTAAATTTTTCTTTTATCCAATGCGAGCGTGCGCCAATACTATCTGCACTATTTAGTGCTTTTTTAAGAGCGGATGAAAAATAAATTTTGTATTTTTCCATTACTTCAATGTCGCTTGAGTGCAGTATGGCAATGTGGGGTTTTCTAAATTTTTCTTTTATTTTAGCGGCACAAAGTGTGCCTGATGGCATATGAGAAATTATTACATCAAAGTTTTCTTTTTTGAGAAAATCCAACCCAAAATAGCTTGGTAAAAGAAAATTTTTGTTGATGATTTTTATTCCGTTATGAAAATACTCCCCTTGAGGGTATATTTTTCTGCCCCTTAAAAGAGTGTTAAAAACTAAATCGGCTCTGAGCACAAAAATACTATGCCCCAAATCCTTTAGTGCAAGGGCAAAGTTTTCGATAGTTTTTGGAATGCCCTTATGGTTATCTTCAAGAGGATATAAGTCTGTAACAAAAAGTATATTCATCTACAAATATTGAAAATCGCACACAAGGGAGAATTTTTCTTTTAAAAGGTTTAAAAGAGCAATCCTGTTGTTTTTGATTTTTTCATCTTTGTCCATTACAAGAACTTTATCAAAGAAATTATTTATGGGTTTAACAAGTTCGCAAAGCGAGAGTGTGTATTTAGCAAGGTCATCAGGGCTTTGAGTTTGTTTTTTAATTGCAGCGTAGAGTTCTTTTTCCTCATCAAGTGTAAAAAGTTCCTCGCTAACTTCATTATATTTAGCTTCTTTTGTAATTCTAAGTACCCTTTTTGCCGCTTCGCAAAGTGTTTTAAAGGTTTCTTTTTCGTTTTCCGTTTTAAGAAAATCAAGCCTCTTTAGATAATCATCAAGATTTTCAAGCGGATTAATCACACTGCAGGCTTTCATTAAGTCTTGAGAATACTCTTTTTCATACATTATAGAGAGCCTGTTTAGTACAAATTCATACACATCAGAGGCAGTTTCAGCCTCAAGTTCTACATTGAATTCTTTTGATAACATATTTAGCGAATTATCAAAAAGAGTTTTTAAATCAAACTTCAAGGAATTATTGATAACTGTTCTTAAAATCCCTATAGCCGCGCGTCTTGCGCCAAGAGGGTCATTTGAGCCCGTGGGGCGTTTTTTCTTTAATTTACCTTGTGTTGAGATAAATAAGGCGCAAATTGTGTCGATTTTATCCGCTATAGAAACTATCTGTCCTTCAATGCCCGAGGCTGTTTCACTGTAAGCGTTCAGCGGGAAATAGTGTTCTTTAACGGCAAGCGCTACGTTTTGTTTTTCACCTGATTTAAGCGCATAATTTTCGCCAATGTAGCCTTGAAGTTCAGTAAATTCAAACACAAGCTGAGTGCTTAAGTCTGCTTTTGCTAAAAGCGCACTTCTTAATACGTCTTTGTCTTCAACATTTAACTGTTTGCAGATTTGTTTTGAGAGTTCAATTATGCGTTGAGTTTTATCAAAAAGTGTGCCCAAGCCTTTTTGGAAAGTCATACCCTTTAGGGCCTCAACCTTATCAACAAGGGGTGTTTTTGTATCTTCTTTATAAAAGAAAATGCCGTCCTCAAGTCTTGCGCTTACTACTCTTTGGTTACCTGCTTTGATATTGTCCATAGATTCTTTATCTGTGCCGACAAAATTTGCCATAGTGATAAAGTGATTGGATAATTTTCCGTCTTTTTGCCAAAGAGGGAAATACCTTTGGTGTTTTGACATAACAGTTGTTGTTACAATGTCGGGTATTTCAAGGTATTTTTTATCAAAGTCACAAAGAACGGGTATCGGGTATTCTGTGATATATGTAACTTCTTCCAATAAATCGTCAAGATTATCAAAGTTAATAACCGTATTTATTGTATCTGCGCATTTTTTAGCACTTTCAACAATAACTTTTTTTCTCTCTTCAACATTAACTATAACATTTGCTTTTCTTAAATCATCAACATAAGTTTTTGCATTTGTAATTTTTACAACCTTATTTGCACTGAATCTGTGCCCTAAAGTTGTATTTGCAGATGTTTTATCAAGAACTTTAAGGGGCAAAATATCACTGTTGTAAAGTGCTACAATATTTTCAATCGGGCGGGAGAACTTTTGTTCATGACTGCCCCAGCGCATAAAGTGCGCGCCTTGCATTTTAAAGATTATATCTTCAATATTTTCGCTTAAAATTTCTTTTGTGCTTTTGCCTTTTATTTCAACTTTTGCCCAGATATAGTTGTCTTTAATGTAAAGGTCGGACTCTTGAGCATTGTTTTTCTTTGCAAAACCAAGTGCTGCGGGGGTGAAGTTTTTATTTTCATCAAGCGCTATATTTAAAATAGGCCCTCTGGCTTCTTTTACAATGTCTTTTTGTTTATCGGTAAGGTCAAAAACCATAACGGCAAGACGTCTTGGTGTCGCTTGAACATCAAGAGTTTTGTATTCTATGCCGTATTGACTAAAAAGCTTTTCAAATGCGTCTTTTAGCTGTTTTTGCGCATCGGGTATGAACTTATAAGGAAGTTCCTGTACTAATATTTCTAATAAAAAATCACTCATAGCACATATTTTATTACAAAAAGAGTTTTAAAAGCAAGGGAGAATACATTTTTAAGAAATGTTAATTTTTGTTTAGCTAATGTTTAAATGTTGAAATGTTGACATTTATGTGTCATTTTATTAGTGGAAGAGGAATAGTGTTAAATGTCAGAGTATAGTGGTTCAACCGTGCAAATAAATGACAATTTGGCAAACCGTGCAAGAAAGATTAGTGCGCGTATGTCCTCTCCTATGGTGCGAAAAAAAGCCCTTGTTGATATTCTGGCTATTAGTTGCGCGGCTCAGTATTTTAGCGAATGCGGCTTTAAGGTAAACACCACAAGGGGTTTGTATAATATCCCTGAAATTTTTGAAGAGTTTAGAATAAGCGATATTTACATAAACAACTATCGCATAGATGTTATTTGCAGATTTAAAGATAATACGGTAAAAATTCCCAAAACACACAAAGAATATTCCTGTTCTCCCGATTTTTATGTTGTGGTTGATTTAAGTGACAGATTAAAAGACGGCAAAATTGCAGGCTATTTCAAGGCTTCTGATGTTGATTTTTTAAGACCAAAAGACGATTTTGTCATAGTAGATGAAATATATTTGAAAAGTGTTGCTTCACTTATTAAAGACTTAAAAAAACCTGCTTCTCCAAAGCAGATATCGGGCAAACACTTGGATTGCCTTTCCTTGTTTTTGCGATACATTGACAAAGAACTTGCCTCAAGCAATAAAAAGCTTCTTTTGCAGCATCTTGTTACTTGTCCTGCTTGTACAAAGAAATTGTCGGATGTACTTGAATTTAACAGAACAATAAGAGGTGTAAAAAATATTTCTTCAATTGCTCAAAACTATCCGACATCTTATGAAGGATTAGACGATGTCATATATAACAAAAGGGTGCAAAAATCCTATGATGATAATGCCTCGGATGAGGATTATTATATTTACAGTGATGAAAAGTACAAAAACATAATAGATGGGATTTTCAACAAGAATAATAGAATTGAATCCTCAAAAATATTTTCAATTATAGGCGGCAGAAAAAAGAAAATACTTATAACTGCTGTGTGTATTTTTGTTTTTCTTTTTGTATCAATCTTTATTGCTTTTAAAAATTCAAATTCGAATATTTCTTCCATTTCTGATGCCGATTCATACACTCAAGAATCTAACTATGATATTCAATCCCAGGCGGATTTTGCCTCTGACCACAATCTGCCGCAAGAAGTGTATGGTGTAACTAGCGGCAGCGATTATTCAATAGCAAGCCAAACAACAGGCGAGCCTCTGGTTGCAACAATAAATAAAATATCCTGGGAAGTGCCTGAAAATATTGCAAACAAAGGTAACTACACAAGATTTTTACAACTTGTGGGTAAAAATATTAAACTCAATCTGCAAAATGACCTGCTTTTATCAAGTGATTTTGCAAAAAATAATGTTATAAAGTTAAGTATTAGAATTGCAAGCAACGGTGATGTTATAGGTATTAAAATCCTTCAAGGGTCAGGTTCTGAGCCAATTGACAATATAATTAAAAAGAGTGTTTCAGAAACTCTTATGTATATGAAACCCCCGTCACACGGGCTTATTGCAAGACCGGTTGATGTGATTTTAATAATCAGCCTCTAAAGAGGTTGTGTTTTAAAATCTCTTCCCTTAAACCTTTAAAGTCATCAATATCATAGTTTTTTACAAAATCAAGCGCACACTCTCTTGCTTTTTCAAGGATTTCTACGTCCCCTACAATGTCGGCAAGTCCAAAATCAGGTATGCCGCTTTGTCTTGTGCCGAGAAATTCCCCCGGGCCTCTCAGTTCAAGGTCTTTTTGAGCGACAACAAAGCCGTTATTTGTCTGTGTCATTATTTTTAGTCTGTTTCTTACCTGTTTTGATGCTGATGTGCTTATAAGTATGCAGTAAGATTGCTTGTCAGAACGCCCTACCCGCCCTCTTAATTGGTGCAGTTGAGAAAGTCCGAAGCGCTCCGCGTTTTCTATTATCATAACCGTTGAGTTGGGTACATCAACACCTACTTCAACAACTGTTGTGGAAACAAGTATGTCATATTTTTTCTCTTTAAAATCAAGCATTACTTGCTCTTTTTCTTTTGCATTTAATTTTCCATGCAAAAGTCCTATTTTATAGTCCTTAAATTCACCTGCTTGAAGCTTTTGAGCCTCTTGAGTAGCGTTTTTAGCACTTATTGTTTCACTTTCATCTATAAGAGGGTATACAATGTATGCCTGATGTCCGAGTTTAATTTGCTCTTTAATAAGGTTGTAGGCCTCTTTTCTGCCCTGAGCGCCGATAAGTGTTGTTATTACAGGCAGTCTGCCTTTTGGAAGTTCATCAATTGTTGTAATGTCTAAATCTCCATGCATAGTAAGGGCAAGGGTTCTGGGGATTGGAGTGGCGGTCATTGTGAGCATTTGAGGAAATTCGCCTTTAGTTAAAAGCTTTGAGCGCTGTTTTACGCCAAAGCGGTGCTGCTCATCTATTACAACCGCACCAAGGTTTGAAAACTCAACCCCCTCTTGAATAAGAGCGTGAGTGCCGACTGCAATATGCATTTGTCCGTTTTTTAAAGATGTCAGCATATCATTTCTTACTTTTGTGCCGTGTTTACCTAAAAATAGCCCTACGCTTAGATTTAGCGGGGTCAGCCACTGGATAAAGTTTTTGTAGTGCTGGCTTGCAAGGATTTCCGTAGGCGCCATAATTGCTCCCTGGTAGCCGTTTTCTATGGCGCATAGGAGCATAATGCAGGCTACAACAGTTTTTCCGCTGCCGACATCACCTTGCAGAAGCCTTTGCATCGGCTCTTTTGAATTTAGGTCATTTATTATTTCATCAACCGCATTTTTTTGCGCATTTGTAAGTTCAAAAGGCAGGCTTTCGATGAATTTTCTTACAAGCCCGTCTTGCTTTATTTTTAGTTGAATTGAAGTATTTTTTCTGTTTGCCTCTCTAACAAGAGCTAAGTTCATCTGCAGGGTAAACAACTCTTCAAAAACAAGCCTGTATCTGGCCTCCTCCACCTCTTGTCTTGTCTTTGGCAGGTGAATTTTTCTTACCGCTTCACTTTTGTCAATAAGTGAGTATTTTTCTTTAATAAACTGCGGCAGAGGGTCGGGCATTTTTGGGCAGTACTTTTCAACAGCGCTTTTTATGGCGTTAGAGAGGGTTTTTGAGTTAAGATTTTCCGTAAGCGGATAAATCGGCACAACTTTGCCTGAACTTATAAGTTCATCATCTTCATAGCAAAAATCACAAGTCATAACCTGAACTTCAGGCTTATCTATAGTGATTTTATTTGTATAAGAATCTCTTTTTACCGTTCCAAAAACTATAACGCTTGAGCCTTGAGGGTATTGGGCCTTGTATCTTTCAAGCATTTTTCTGTTTTTTAATTTGTAAAAGAAGCTAAGAGTAATCTCGCCCGTGCCGTCTGATATAGTTAAATTTAAAACGGTCAGCTTTTTAAGGGTTAAATAGGCGCTGACTTTTTTAATTGTTGCAAAGACAGTCACCTGTTCGCCTATTGAAAGATTGGATATTTTTACTCTTCCCTGATAATCTACATATCGCTTGGGGTAATATTCAAGGAGGTCTTTTACAGTGTAGATATTTAATTTGTTAAATAACAGTGCTGTTTTTGGCCCGACACCTTTTACAAATTGAACTTCAATTTGAGATATATCATCACTGTAGGGTTTTTTTGTCTCCGGTATGTCCTCTTTTTTCTTAATTCGAGGCTGAGGTTTTATTAATTTTTTAAAATAAGCAAAAGTATCGGCTAAAAGCTCAATGCTCTGTGCTCTTGAGTGGGGTGAGTCAATGTGATACTGTTCAAAATGTGTGATAAGTTTTTCTACCCTGTGGCGCTCGGTTTTATTTATTTTTTTTAAAACCGTATAAAGAGTGCTTAAAACAAATTTTGAAAAAGTAGTCTTTTTGCCTACCGTATCAATGTATTTGTTTTCTATTTCAAGCTTACAGGAGGCAATAATTTTTTTATGTATTTCATCAAAGCTAAGATACTTTTCCATATCTTAGATTATACATTAAGGAGGCGCAAAACCTCATAAATGTTAATTTTCTTTGCTTTACCTCTTATTGATACTTCTCTTATTTTGATAACATCAACGTGTTTTTGAACCTGTTCAAAGGTTTCTTGGCTTATTAAAAACTTTGTCCTGTAGACTTTGTTGTAGTTTTCTATTCTTGACGCGGTATTTACGGTATCGCCGATTACCGTGTATTCAAGGCGCTCTTCAGAACCAATGTTGCCTACAAAAGCTTCACCCGTTGAGATGCCTATGCCGATTTCTATTTTCGGTTTACCCTCTTCAAGCCATTTTTCCTGAAGGGTTTTAACTTTCTTTAGCATGCAATCTGCGCACTTAATGGCGTCAAGCGCGTGGTGCTCGTTTTTAATGGGTTCGCCAAATACCGCCAGTACCGCATCACCCATAAATTTATTTAGTATGCCGTTATGATTTTCAATGATAGGAACAATCGCGGTAAAGTACTCGTTTAAAATTTTGGTTACTTCTTCAGCACTTAATCTTTCGCTTATTGAAGTAAAACCCCTGATATCAGCAAAAAGTACGGTAACATTTGCCCTTTTGCCGCCAAGTTTGACTGAATCAATGTTATCTACAACATTTTTCATAACGTCTTTTGACAGGTATTTACCCATGGCGGATTGGATTTTTTCTTTTTTCCTGCCCTCAATAAGATATCTGTATGAGTATGCGCAGCCTATTGCAAAAAGTATAAATACCTCAGGCATAACAAGGTTTATGGCTACCTTATTTGTGAACATGAAAAATGAGAAAATAAGGTACATAAACATCAGACACGCACAAGATAAAATCGCAACAGGGATAGGCAGCGTGCAGACAATAACAAAGGCTAAAATGAATATGAGAATGACATTTAACAGGTTGTATAATTCGCTTGACGTTCTGTAAAATTCATTATTTATCATATTATCAAGGTTTGTAGCTTGAATGTCTACACCTGAAAATGCGTCTGATATAGGCGTTCTTTTGACATCTTGCAGTGCTTGAGCCTGTGCGTTTGCGCCTACAAAAACTATTTTGTCTTTAAAAATATCGGGGTTGAGCGGGGGTTTTTCTCCCTTCTCTATTGCCTCAAGGGATTTTATAACGTCAGATGCGGAGATTTTTTGGTGCGAGTATAATCCGTCGTCAGTTTTATAAAAATAAATATTAGAATATGCAATGCCGAATTTATTTGTAACAGGCATTTTAAGAGAGTGGGAGTTATTTTTTGCAAGCAGATACTTATCCGTAAGTACAAAGTGCTTAATGCCTGTGTATTTAGAATACATAACAAGCCCTAAAGACGGATAGAGCTTGCCTTTGTAGTTTATTATCTGGTCAACTTTTCTTATATAACCGTCATTATCAAGGTTTGTGTTAACAGAGCCTAAGGATTGAATGTTTTTTAAATAATCTCTTTGAAAAGCGCTAAAGCTTTTATAGCTGCTTTCTTGTTTAAATTTTTTACTTCTTTTGTCTTCTATTACAATATCATTTTTCTTAAAGAGTTCATCTTCGTACCATTTAATTGTGTCTTTTGAGACATTTTTTTCAAACGGAGAATGAGTAAAACCCACACCTGCGCTTAGATTTTTATATTTTTTGATATTATTAAAAAACTCTTTATCTGCTTCGGGGTGCTCCGTATCAGGTGCAACAATTATAGCGTCATAGCCTATTTGTTTTGCTTGGGTGTGATTTGTTATGTAGTTAAAAATCTCCTCATACCTTGACCTTTTCCACGGCCAGCGTCCGAGCTCGTGCAGTGACTTATCATCTATCACAATGAGCATAATGTCATCTGATGCCTTGGCGTTTTGAGTTGTCATTTTGACAAGGAAATTATACGATTTCAACTCAAAAATAGATACGCCTATTATATAGACAATAAAAAATATAATTACCGAAGCAAAAGTGAGTAAGAATAAAGATTTTCTCTGTGAATTCATCATAGTTTAATTCTACTTTATATGATTTAAAAATAAAATACATAATTAATAGGGGATTATGAATTATTTTATGGAAATAAATTAATAGTTTGTTATAATATCAGGTAAAGAGGAGAGAATATGAAAGATTTATTTAAAAGAGCTTCTATATTTGTTTTACTGTTCGGTCTGTTTTATGTAAGCGCGTTTTTTAATCCCGTTCTTGCACAAACTCCGCAGTCATTGTACGACAGAGCCTGGAAGCTTGTTAATGCAAAATTTGTTGACCAGACAAACAACGAGCAAGACTGGTCAAGGTGGCGTCATAAGTATGATGATTACATAAAAGATGACGAAGATGCCTACATTGCAATTGAGACCATGGTTCAAAGCTTAAATGATGTTTATACAAAGTTTTTAAACCCTAAGGATTTTAAGGAAGAAAATGAATCTATTCAAGGTTCTCTGCAAGGTATAGGGGTTCAAATAGGTGTTCGTGAGGGCAAGTTGCTTGTTATTGCCCCAATTGAAGATACCCCCGGTGAGCGTGCAGGTCTTAAGGCTGAGGATGAAATTCTTGAAATTAACGGAAAAAGCACAAAAGGTATAACCGTTGACGCTGCTGCAGAGCAGATAAGAGGCCCCGAGGGTACTCAGGTAACACTCCTTGTAAAAAGAGGCAAGGAACCTGCTAAGACTTATAAAATTACAAGAGAAAAAATTGAAATTAAATCAGTTTCAACAAAAGCTCCCGAGTTTGTTAAAATACCTGATAATTTAGGCTACATAAGATTAAGCTCTTTTATAAGCAAAAACGCAACTTCAGAGTTTGAACAAGCGCTTATTCAAAACTGTGATAAAGACGGTTTAATTATCGACCTTCGCTCTAACCCGGGCGGACTTTTGACAAACGCTATTTATATCGCTGATATGCTGCTTGATTCAAAGGTAATAGTTTCAACGGTTGACCGTGACGGCTATAAAGATACAACAAGAGCAACGCAGAGGATACTGACACAGCAGCCTATAGTTGTTATCATAAACGGCGGTTCGGCTTCAGCAAGCGAGATTTTAAGCGGTGCGCTCAAGGATAATTCAAGAGCGACAATAGTGGGTAAAAAATCTTTCGGCAAGGGTCTTGTTCAAGAAATAAACAGACTCCCCGGCGGCTCTGCCATGCACATTACAATTCAAAAGTATCTGACGCCAAGCGGAACAGATATAAATAAAAAAGGTATTGTGCCTGATTATGAGGTAGATTTAACCGAAGAAGACGTTAAAAAAGAACGCGACCCGCAGCTAAGCAAGGCAATTGAACTTTTAAACGGTTCGACGGTTGCAAATAAAGACGAAAAAGAAAAGGTAAAAGTAATTTTAAAATAAGTTTAAAAAACCCGTCAAGAGCGGGTTTTTTAGTTATTAAGACTGTGTATCGGGGCGGGAATTTTTCCGCTCCTGTTTACAAAGGTTGAAGAATCCAGTTTGCTTACAGGCATGATTGGTGCTTCACCCAAGAGCCCTCCGAATTTAACCCATTCGCCCTCTTTTTTGTTCGGTACGGGAATGACGCGAACGGCAGTAGTTTTCTTGTTTATCATACCTATTGCCATTTCATCTGCTATCATACCTGCAATGGTACTTACAGGTGTATCCCCCGGGATTGCTATCATATCAAGCCCAACAGAGCAGACACTTGTCATCGCTTCCAATTTATCTATCGTAAGCACACCCTGTCTTGCGGCCTCTATCATTCCTGCATCTTCGGATACGGGAATAAAAGCACCCGATAAGCCTCCAACATAGCTTGATGCCATAATGCCGCCTTTTTTAACGGCATCGTTTAACATTGCAAGGGCTGCCGTTGTGCCGTGTGCACCTGCTTGTTCAAGCCCCATGGCTTGGAAAATTCCCGCAACAGAGTCACCTTTAGCGGGTGTTGGTGCAAGCGATAAGTCTATAACGCCAAATGGGATATTAAGTCTTGAGGCAAGCTCTCTACCTATTAATTCTCCTGTTGTTGTGATTTTAAACGCCGTTTTTTTAATCATGTTAGCTACATCGCCTAAAGGTGCGTCTTTTGGCATATTTTCTATTGCCCACCTTACAACCCCCGGGCCGCTAACACCTATATTAAGCGCGCACTCGGGTTCGTTTATGCCGCAGTATGCGCCCGCCATAAAGGGGTTATCTGATACGGAGTTACAAAAACATACAAACTTTGCCGCACCAAGGCCGTCAGAGTCTGCGGTTAATTCAGCCGTTTTTTTAATGATATTTGCAACTTTTAGCACGCCTTTCATATTAATGCCTGCTTTTGATGTTGCAAGATTAACGCTTGAGCAGAGCTTATTTGTACTCTTTAGTGCCTCGGGTATTGATTCTAAAAATATCTCATCCCCTTTTGTGCAGCCTTTTTCAACCAGAGCGGAGTATCCGCCTATAAAATCCACCCCTACTTCATCTGCCGCAGCGTCGAGAACTTTTGCAAGATACACATAGTCAGGATTTTTTGCGGCTTCACCTATAATAGAAATAGGCGTAATAGCAATTCTTTTATTTATAATAGGTATGGAAAACTCGTTTTCAAGGTCGTCGGCGTATTTTTTAAGGTTTTTTGCATACTTTGTAATTTTGTTGTAAATCTTATCCCCTGCTGTTTTAATATCTTCACTGATGCAGTCGCGAAGAGAGAGCGCAAGAGTGGTGGTTCTGATGTCAAGGTGGTGAACCTTAATCATCTCAATTGTTTCTATAATATCTTTTTCGTTAAAATCAGCCATCTTTTTACCTGTTTTTTATATTGTATGCATTTTGTCAAAAATTTCTTTTCTCTGTACCCAGACTTCCATACCAAGGGTTTCTCCTGATTCAATGAGTTCCTCTTTTATTGTTTTAAAAGAGTTTTGAGATTTTGAAATATCGCATAACATCATCATCACAAAGTGGTCTTGCATAATTGTCTGTTTAATGTCTTCAATATTCACGCCAAGTTTTGCAAGGCTTTGAGAAATTCCTGCAACAATTCCCACTTTATCTAAACCTGATATGGTTATTAATATTTTATCTTTGCTCATTTTACATCTTCCTTAATAACAATAAGATTATTCATAATTTTCATCGCAACGGTAGGCAATACAACATGCTCTAAGCCGTCAGATATACTTATTACGCTTCCTGCCTTAAGCACTGTTTCTTCACCTTTATACAAAAAAGTGTAGTCAGTTTTTCTATCCGAGCGAATAGTAATTTTTTCCATTTTAATAACCTTTCCTTATCTTTGAGGATAAACTATTGCAACGCCGCTTGATGTTCCAAGACGAGTTGCGCCTGCTTCAATCAGTTCTTTTGCCTGAAATCTTGTTGTAATGCCGCCGCTTGCTTTGACGCCAAGACCGCGTTTTTCAACTGTTTGTGCCATTAATCTTACAAAATCAGTTCTTGCGCCGAGTCCGTTTTTAACAAAGCCCGTTGATGTTTTTACAAAATCTGCACCTGCGCTAATGCAGGCAAGACAGGCTTTTTTTATTTCATCATTTGTCAATAAATCCGTTTCAAGTATCACTTTCAGATTATGATTTTCGCAAATATTTTTTGTAGCTCTGATATCATCGGTTACTTTTTTGTAATTACCTTCTTTAAGAGCGCCAAGGTTGATTACCGTATCTATTTCATCCGCTCCGTCAGATAGCGCCTGATGAGTCTGCACAAGTGTTGTATCAAGAGCGTTTGAGCCAAGCGGAAAGTTAACCACGGTAACGATTTTTAAATCCGAACCTTTTGCTATATTTTTAGCATGTTTAACATAAACGGGATTTACGCATACACCCAAAAAACCGTACTCAAGGGCTTCTTCAACAAGTTTTGTTATTTGTTGAACGGTTGCCGTCGGTTTAAGCAGAGTATGTTCAATGTATTTTGCCAATTCCATAAGAAAATTATAGCAAAACAAGGTTTTTTGCGCCAGAGTCAGGGCTAAAATTTAAACAGCTTATGAGATTTTCAATTGTCATAGCAAGTATTCTTCCTATTGCCTCCTTTGTGTTGTAAGCCATATGAGGCGTTATAGTTACGTTTGGGAGTTTAAGAAGCTTTTGATTAAGATAATATTTTTCAAGGCAGATTTCTTTTAAATTTTCTAAGCCTTGGCATTTTTTATTTTCCGAGCATAATATTTCTTCACATTCCATGACATCAAGTGCAACATAGGAGATTTTTTCTTCAAGAAGTGCTTCATATAATGCTTCTGTATCAATTATCTCGCCGCGCGCAGCGTTTACAATAATTGCCCCTTGCTTCATTTTTGCAATGTTTTCTTTGTTTATTAGGTGATGATTATCTTTTGTAAGGGGTGAATTTATTGATATTACATCAGAACTTGCAAGAAGATTATCTAGCGTTGTGTAAGTGTAGTAGTTGTCGCTGCTATAAGGGTCATAGGCAAGTGTTTTCATTTTAAAACCTTGAGCTATATCAAGTACGTTTTTGCCTATTGAGCCTGCCCCTATTACGCCTAATGTTTTTGAGAAAAGCTCTGTGCCTATGTACCTGTTCATATTTATTTTATCTTCTTTAACATCTTCAATCGCGCGCCCGAGATGTCTTATGGTGTATAAAAGCGCACCAAAAGTGTACTCTGCAACGGTGTTGTCCCCGTAATGAGGCGTGTTAAAGACATAAATATTATTCTTTTTGCAGTATTCAAGGCAAATATGGCTGAAACCTACGCTTCGAGTGAGTATGTATTTTAATTTAGGGAAGTTTTTGAGCACATTTTCATTTAAGTCAGAACTTATAAAGACACTTAAAACTTCTGCGCCTTTTATTTCTTCACTCAAGGCAAAGTGCGAGTTTAGCGGCTCTTTTATAAAAATATAAGAGTAGTCTTTTGGAATATTGTTATGAAGATAGTTTTCTTCATAGGATTGAACATCAAAAAATACAGCTTTCATAACTGTATTTTATTTAGTTTCCTGATATTCCAAATTACCTGACTGAATAGGCTTGTCGGCTAGAATTTTTTCATTTACGAGGGACGGTTTTTTTACTTTTAAAGAGTCAAGGAATTTATTCATTTTCTTATAATCAAATTCATCTTCCCACCTTGCGACAACGGTTGTCGCTACACAGTTGCCCACAAGGTTTACCGTTGTTCTTCCCATATCAAGAATTTGGTCAATTCCAAGCAGTATGGCAACCCCTTCAACCGGAAGTCCGAATGTGTGCAGAGTACCTGTTAAAACTACAAGAGAAACTCTCGGCACACCTGCAATACCTTTTGATGTAAGCATTAGAGTGAACATTATTAATAACTGTTGGTTAAAACTTAAATCTATGCCTGCAACTTGAGCGCAAAAAAGTGTTGTAAGAGTAAGATAAAGCGTTGACCCGTCAAGGTTAAAGGTATATCCTGTGGGCATTACAAAGCTTACAATGTTTTTTGGAACTCCGAATTTTTCCATCGCATCCATAGCTTTAGGCAGAGCAGCTTCCGAGCTTGCAGTTGAAAAAGCAAGCAGCGCAGGGTCTTTTATCGCTTTTATTATACCGCCAAAGGGTATTCTTATTATTTTACAGACAATGACAAGAGTAATAAGTACAAAAACTATAAGCGATAAGTATGTCACCCCTATTAACTTTGCATAATTAACAAGTATGCCTACGCCGTTTTTGCCTATTGTAGCCGAAATTGCTCCAAAAATGCCCATTGGTGCAAAGTACATAACATACTCTGTAAACTTAAACATTATATCGCAAGTACTTTGCATAAAATCAAGCACGGGACGAGCTTTTTGACCAACTGCACAAATTGCAAGAGAAAAGAAAATAGCAAAAACAACAATCTGCAAAAGACTTCCCTCTGCAAGCGCCTTAAAAATACTTGTGGGCACAAGGTCTAAGAGCATATGAGAAAATGAGTGGTCGACTTTTATGGTTTGCATTTCATTGACGGCACCCATAGAAATCGTACTTAAATCTATATTAAATCCTGCACCGGGCTTTAGGACATTTGCCATAACAAGCCCTATAATGAGCGCCAGAGTTGTTGCAATTTCAAAGTATATTATTGTTTTTAAACCTATTTTACCGAGGTTTTTTACATCCCCGTGTCCTGCTATACCTACAACAAGTGTCGCAAAGATAAGCGGAGCAATTATCATTTTAACCATTTTTAAGAAAACATCTGCCAGAGGCTGCATTTTTGCTGCCCAATCGGGTGCAAGCCAGCCAAAAAGTATGCCTGCAAAAAGCGCTGAAAATATAAAGGTTGTGAGCCTTGAATTTTTCAAGTTTTCTCTCCGGATTAAAATGGAAAAATTGCCTGATTACAATTGTAATACAAAAATTTAAAATTTTGTGCTCTTTATATATTCTTTACTTTATCTAAAAGCTCATTATATACATCAATTGTCGTTTTGCAGATTTTTAGCTCTCTTCTTACAAGGGAGTGTATTGTTTCTGAAAAACATCTTAAAAGTGCCATATCAAGCCCTTTTTCTCCGGGGTTGTCGGTCAGGATTTTTTTAATTTCATCCGAGTAATTTTTGTCCCTTGTGTAGCACTCTATCTTGTCGGCAAGAAAAATTATTTTTTCAAAAAGGTTCATATTTACCTTGCCTATTGTATGGCAGCGAATGGCATCAATAATTTCTTTATCTTCTATACCATAAATTGTCCTTGCAAAATAAGCGCCGACAGGAGCGTGGAGGGTTTTGTAGTTTTGAAGTTCGCCCTCATCAACGTCTTTTAGTTCTTCTTTTATGATTTTTAAAAGCTCATCATTAGGTTTGCACTTGGCACAATCGTGCAAAAGTCCTGCAAGAAATGCTTTTTGTTCATCTAAACCATACATCTTGGCAAGCTCTATAGCACAGTGAGCACACCCCAGAGTATGTTTAAATCTCTCTTCGTTCAGGCACTCCTTGAGCCTGTTTTCTATATAATCCATGTTCATAAATATACTCCTGTGTCCTTGGCTCTATTAAACCATCCGTGCTTTGGTTGTTGTAGAGTTTTTCTCTAATCATATTTGATGATACATCAATAAAGTCAATATCTGCAATTTTAAAATTCCAGCCGTGCTCTTTTAAATGTTTGAGCGGTTTTTCTAAATCACCCTCGCAGTGTCTTTTTGTGATTATAAAATTAACATTTTCTTTTAAAATTTGCGGATTTTTCCAGCTTTCAATTTTAAAGAAAGAATCATAACCCATGATGAAATTTATCTTGTCTGTTTTATCCCTTTTTTTTAGCTCTAGAATTGTGTTGTAACTGTAGCTTGGTATGGGCAGAAAAAACTCAATGTCACTCACGTTGCTTTTGCCTGCTGCAAGCTGCGCCATTTTTAATCTGTCATAGGGTGTAGTGTCCGGAACTTTATGCGGCGGGGCATATGCCACAACAAAAATGACATTTTCAAAATTAAACTGCTCGCGTACCTTGCGTGCAATTTCAAGGTGTCCTTTGTGTATGGGGTTAAATGTTCCAAAAAAATAGCATTTCATAATCTTTTTAATTATATTACAATATTTCCTGTTATGTATAATTTTGATTCTTTAAGTTTGAAAAATTTCATAAGATTGAATTATGATTTTTTGCTTAACTCTTCGGTGCAGAAAGTTCAACAGCCCTCAAGGCGTGAGATTATACTGAACTTGCGCTCTTGCGGTGAGAGTCGAAAATTGTATATTAATATAAACCCAAAGTATCCTCATATTTGCTTTTTAAATGAAAAAACTTATCAAATGCGCGCTCTTGAGATACCAAAAAACCCTCCGATGTTTTGCATGCAGCTAAGAAAATACATTGACGGTGCAAGAATAAAAAAAATTACAATTCCGGAGTACGAGAGGATACTTGAGTTTCACTTTGAGGTATATGATGAAATAGGTCAGCTTGCAAATATTGTTCTTGCTATTGAAATTATGGGCAAACATTCAAATATTATCCTTTATGATTTTCGCTCAAAAAATATTCTTGGCAGCGCGCATAATATTTCTGCTCAAAAAAGTTCAATCAGAGAAATCAGAGGCGGTATACCCTATATTTACCCGCCAAAACAGTATAAAACAGATATCTTAAAAACAAGCTACGGGGCTTTTTTTGAAGTTATAAAAAACGCTGATGATATTAAAAAAACTCTCTGCGAGCACTATTATCTTCTCTCTTACCCCTTATGTGAGATTATTTTAGAAAAAAATAACGACCCTGAAATTCTTTTTAAAAACCTGCAAGAAACAATAAGCCTCAACGACACAAGTGCACTGCTTGAATTGTGGGGCGAAGATGAGTTTAATTGTGCTATTGATAATTACTTTGCAAAAATTATGTTTGATGAAATTTTTGCACAGAAAAAAACAACTCTTCAAAAGGTTTTAAAAACAGAATTAAAAAAACTCTCTAATATTTTAAAAAATCCCCCCGATGAGAAAAAAGCCAACAACTACAAGCTTTTGGGCGATAGTATTTTTAACTATATTTATATGATTAAAGAGGGTGAAGATAAGTTTATTACCCCCGACGGCGTAGAAATTCCCTTGGATGGTACACTAAGCCCTTCTCAAAATGCTCAAAATTATTATAAACTCTACGCCAAAGCAAAAGGCGCTTATAACTACGGGTATGAAAAATATATAAACTCAAAGGAAAAAAGTGCTTATTACGAGGAGATTTTATTTAACATAGAAAATTCTTCGACATTTAACGAGCTGGATGAAATTCGCTCGGAGCTTGCAATGTGCGGGTTAATTAAAGAGGAAGTTAAAAAAGAGGAAAAAATTTCACTAAAAAGTTATGAGTGCGAGGGTTTTGAAATTCTTTTGGGAAAAAATAACAAACAAAATGACTTTTTGGTTTCAAAAATCGCCTCAGGGGAGGATATATGGTTTCATGCGTATAATTGCCCCTCATCTCACGTTTTAATAAAAATAAAAAAAGACTCCCCGCGCTTAACGCCAAAGGTGCTTGAATTTGCGGCAAAACTTGTAAAAGATAACTCCCCTATGAAAAATTCAACCAAGGCTTCAATTATTTACACAAAAAGAAAATACTTAAAAAAACCGCCCGGCGGGGTTTTAGGGTATGTTACCTATAAAAACGAAAAAGAAATTGTGATTTAGAGCGTCTTTATTTTTAACTTTGTTTTTACTAAAATAAATCTGTAAAAATGTTAAAAAAGAGGATTTAAAATGCAGGTTTCATACGAGTGGTTAAACGAATTTGTAGATTTATCGGGAATTGAGCCCGAACAAATTGCCCATAAGCTTACAATGAGCGGTCTTGAGGTAGAAGAGGTTGAATATAAAAAACCGAAATTTACAAATATAATCACGGCAAAAATCCTAAAAATAGATAATCACCCAAATGCGGACAAGCTTCACCTTGTAACTGTTGATACGGGTTTTGCTACAAAACAGGTTGTCTGTGGTGCTCAAAACATTGAAGAGGGGCAAATAATTCCCTATGCAAGTGTCGGTTCAAAAGTTTTCTCAAGAAAAACAGGTGAGCTTTTTGAACTCACTCCTGCCGTAATTCGCGGTGTTGAATCTCAAGGTATGCTCTGCTCTTGCGACGAACTGGGCTTAGATGGTATGCAGGAAGAGGACGGTATATTTATCCTAAATCGTGTCTATGACACTATCCCTCTTGGTGAGCCCTTAGAAAAGATTATGAACCTGTCGGAGGAAATTATCTTCCACGTTGCACCTACCGCAAACAGGGGTGATCAGATGTCTGTTGTAGGTATAGCGCGCGAAGTAAGTGCTTTATTCAACAGGAAAATGAACTTTAATCCAAAAGATTGTGTTGAGCCTAAGAAAACTCAAGATTTTAAAATTGAAATAAAAGATGATGAAACTTGCAAATACTATTCAATCGCACTTTTAAAAGATATTAAAATCAAGCCTTCACCTGCTTTTATGCAAAGAAGAATTGAAGCCTGCGGTATGAGAGCGATTAACAACGTAGTTGACATTACAAACTATGTTCTGCTTGAATACGGCACACCCTTACATGCTTTTGATTTTGATAAACTCGATAATTACCTCTGCGTAAGATATGCCCATGAGGGTGAAAGTATTGTAACTATTGATGAAACAGAAAGAAAACTTACAAATCAAAGTGTAGTTATATCTACAAAAGATACCCCTGTTTGTATAGCAGGTGTTTTTGGCGGCCTAAACTCTGAAATTGATGACAATACAAAAAATATTGCTCTTGAGGCGGCTAACTTTACATCTCATACAAACAGAAAATCCGCTCGCTCGGTGGGTTATCGCTCTGAAGCAAGTGCCAGATTTGAGCGCGGTGTGGACGCTGAGCTTGTGCGCTGCGGTCTTTTAAGAGCGGCACAGCTTATGGAAAAATACGCTGACGCTAAAATTGATTCAATGGCTGAAGTTGGTACACCAAAAGCACCCGAGATTGATATCACTCTTAGAAACAGTGAAATAAAGAGAATTTTGGGTATAGACATCCCGCAAGAGCGCTCGATAGAAGTGCTTGAAAATCTCGGTTTTACGTTGTTGGGCAAAAATGAAGCGGCAGCCAAGTTTAGAGTTCCAAGCCACAGGGTAAATGATGTTTACCGTGAAATTGACCTTATAGAAGAAGTTTCAAGAATTGACGGTTACGATAAAATCGCTCCTGCACTTCCTCAAATTGATGAAGGTGCTCAGATAAGTTTTGAGAGCAGAACTCTTAAAAAGATAAATGAAATATTTTTAGGCTCAGGGTTCGATGAAGTTGTCACATCTTCTCTTGTAGGCGATAACCTTTATAGAGAATATTTCCAAGAGCTTGATGATAAAACTTCCCTTAAAGTTAAAAATCCTCAAAGCGAAGACCATACAACCCTAAGACAGGCACTTATGCCAAGTCTTTTAAATATCATAAAAGGTAATTTTGATAACGGACAGAAGAATTTTAGATTTTATGAAATAGGAAAAACTTTCTTTGTAAGTTCTCAGGCAGATGAAGATAACTCGGGTGTCAGTGAGCAAAGAAAGCTCTGCGGTGCTATTTTTGGCAGTGTAAATAATGAAATGTGGAACGACAAAAAGCCCGTTGATTTCTACACACTAAAAGGCGTTTTAGAAAATCTTTTTGAAAAACTGAATCTTACAAAAAGAATTGTCTATAGTGCTTTTGATGAAAATGACGCAAAGAAAAACGAATTTATGCACCCAGCTCAGAGTGCAAAAATCTCCCTTATGGGCAAAAACTTTACAAACCTTGGTTATGTGGGTAAAATTCACCCAATTTTGAAAGATAAAATGAAGTTCAATCAAGACTTGTATGTTTTTGAAATTAACCTTGAGGCAATTTTAGAAGCCGTTGTGCCAAGTACCGTTAAATACAAAAAACTTCCCGTATTTTTGCCTGTTACAAGGGATATTGCTTTTGCGCTTGATGAAGAAGTTACAAACGAGGCAATTTTAAAAGTTATTAAAAAAGTTGCGGACAAAAATATCTTTAAAGGTGCTAAGGTGTTTGATATTTATCAGGGTGAGCACATCGAAAAAGGCAAAAAATCAATGGCATACAGAATTACCCTGCAAGATGAAAATCAAACCCTCACTGATGAGATTATTGATAAAGAAATGACAAAAATAAGAGAAGGTCTGACAAAAAATATCCCGGGCGTCATCTTAAGGTAGTTTATGAGAATAAATAAATACATAGCTTCAAGCGGATTTTGCTCTCGCCGTAAGGCAGATGAGCTTATTGAGGCTGGGCGTGTGCGCGTGAACGGTGAAGTTGTTAAGCTGCTTGGTTATGAAATAAGAACAAAAGACAAAGTTAGCATAGACAACAAACCTCTTCGCACTATGAAGCTTGAGTACTACCGTTTTTATAAACCTACGGGTTACATAACAACAAGCAGCGATGAAAAAGGCAGAAAAACAATTTATGATATTCTGCCCGATGAAATGTCGCACCTTAACCCTGTCGGCAGGCTGGATAAGGACTCATCGGGGCTTTTGATTTTAACTAATGACGGGAATCTTGTATATGAGCTTACTCACCCCTCCATTAAGGTTGCAAAAGTCTACAGGGTAACTGTTGACGCTTTTTTAAAGGTTGAAGATTTAGAGCGTCTGGCATCGGGCATTGAACTTGAAAAAGGTAAAATCGCATACTGTGATTGTGAGATTATTGAGAGAAAAAAAGACGAAACCCTGCTTGAAATAACGCTATATCAGGGCATGAATCGCCAGATAAGGCGAATGATAGAGTTTTTAGGGCACAATGTTATTCACTTAAAGAGAATAAGACATGCTACAATTGACTTGGTCGGTCTTAAAAAGGGACAGTTTAAGGCGATAAAACCAAAGCAGATAAAAGAATTAAAGGCATATTTGGATAAAATTAAGGAGAAAGAAGGTATTTAATGCTGGATATTAAACTGATAAGAGAAAATCCTGAAAAAATAAACGAACTTTTAAAAAGAAGAAACCCGGAACTCTCAATTGACGCGGTTCTTGCCGTTGATGAAGAGAGAAGAAAAATGCAGTTTACGCTTGACGAACTAAGAGCAAAAAGAAAAAACGAATCTCAAAAAATAGGCGAACTGAAAAAAGCAGGTCAAAACACTGATGAAATTCAAGCCGAAGTGAAAAAAATCGGTGATGAAATAAAAGAACTTGAAGAGAAACAATCAAGTCTTGATGAAAAACAAAGAAATCTTCTTTTGAATATTCCAAACATTCCAGATGAAACAACTCCAATCGGTACTTCAGAAGATGACAATGTTGAAGTCTACAAGTGGGGCGAGCCCAGGAAATTTGACTTTGAATTTAAGGCTCACTGGGATTTGTGTGAAGCAAAAAATATTGTTGATTTTGAGCGCGGTGTTAAGCTTTCTCAGAGCAGATTTACTCTATACAGGGGCAAAGGCGCTAAGCTTGAGCGCGCTATAATAAACTTTTTCCTTGATATTCATACCCAAGAGCAGGGATATGAGGAAATTTTGCCTCCGTTTATGGCAAACGCCGCCACAATGACAGGAACAGGACAGCTTCCAAAGTTTGAACAGGATATGTATAAGTGTGTAGATGAGGATTTATACCTCATTCCGACTGCAGAAGTCCCCGTTACAAACATATACTCAGGCGAAATATTAAATGAAGATATGCTTCCTATGTATATGTGCGCATATACTCCTTGTTTCAGGCGCGAAGCGGGTTCTGCAGGTAAAGATACAAGAGGGCTTATAAGAGTGCACCAGTTTAATAAAGTTGAACTTGTTAAGCTTACAACTCCTCAAACAAGTCCTGAAGAACACGATAAATTAACAAAAGATGCAGAAAAAATGCTCCAGCTGCTTGAACTTCCTTACAGAAGAGAAGCGCTTTGCAGTGCTGATATTGGTTTTTCTGCAAATAAATGCTGGGATTTAGAAGTTTGGATGCCATCATATGGTACCTACAAAGAAATCTCAAGCTGCTCAAACTACGGTGATTATCAGGCAAGAAGAGCAAATATCCGTTACCGTGACAAGGAAACCGGAAAAGTTCAATTTGTCCACACGATTAACGGCTCGGGTCTTGCGGTCGGCAGAACTTTTGCTGCAATAATAGAAAATTATCAAACACCTGAGGGAGATATTATTATCCCTGAAGCGCTTAGAAAATACACAGGATTTGACAAAATATAATGAAAAAAATTGATAGCGAAAACTACAGTGCAGATGAGCTTTTAGAGATTTTACTTGAGGGGAACAGGTGTTTTAAAAACAACACCCCTCGGGTAAAAAATCACTGCTTTAATGAAATGAAAAAAACTCTGACAGAGGGGCAAAAGCCCTATGCCATGGTTCTTGGCTGTTCTGATTCAAGAACTTCACCGGAGATTATTTTTGACACAGGTTTAGGAGAGCTTTTTGTAGCCAGAAGCGCAGGCGGTACAATAGGGCCAAATGTACTTGAGACGCTTGAGTACGGCGTAAGTCATCTAAAAATCAAACTTCTTGTTATCCTTGGACACCAAGATTGCGGTGTTATGAAGTACGCTATGGGCGCGCCTTTATGTAATGATGAACTTGAAAATCTCATTCACCACGCCCAGTGTGTTAAAATGCAAATGGGCACACACTGTTTTAATGAGCTTGCAAAATATTACTGCGACTTTGCAAAACACAGGCTGCTTGCTAAATCAAAAGTTATAAAAGAAGCTTATGAAAACGGCAGTCTAAAGATTGTAAAAGCCTATTTTACCCTTGAAAACGGCGAAGTAGAAATTCTTGACTAAGGCAGCGGGTCGTACCCACCGGGGTGATAGGGGTGACATTTTAAAATTCTTTTTATGCCAAGGAAAATACCCTTTAGTACACCATATTTTTCAATGGCAAGATAAGTGTATTTTGAGCAGGTCGGGTAAAATCTGCACGTTGAGGGCGTGTATTTTGAAAAAAATCTGTAGAGGGATATTAGCTTTAGACAGATGATTTGCCCGAGGCTTAATTTTTTGCCATTAGTTGTTTTTCTATGCATAAAATATCCTCTTCCGTGTCAATATCTACTACCCTTTTTGTTATATAAACGGCGGGATTGTAGCCAATAAAATCTTTAACTTCAAGCATTGTTTCATACTTAAGCGCATAAAACGCTCCGTTTTCGCATACCATCTTGTAATGCTCGCTTGTATCTTGTCTGCGAGGGCGTGTTCGATAGTCATAAAGTCCTGTTGCCCTGCCGTCGTGCTCTATTTTCCATTTAGCATGTGTTGTTCCTAAGTCAAAAGCGCTAAAGCAGCTGTCGTAACCTTCTTTTTGTTTTTCAAAATAAAAATCAAAGGCGTCATCTGTGTATTTTGCATCGCGAAGCGGGCATGTGGGCTGAAGAAGCACTACATAGTCAGGTATGTAGTTTTCACTGTTTTTTAAATATTGCGCAACGTGCAGCATTACAGGAATTGTTTTTGTTTCATCTTGTGCAAGTTCCATCGGGCGTTTAATGACTTGCGCGCCAAATTGTCTTGAAACTTGTGCTATTTCTTCATCTTCTGTTGATACAACAGTTCTTGTTATGTATTTTGAGTTTAGCCCTGCTTCAATAGAATAGGCAACAAGGGGTTTTGAGCAAATAGGGCGGAGATTTTTTCTCTTTATACCTTTAGAACCGCCGCGGGCAGGAATTATTGCAAGTATTTCCATATTTTAAACGCCTCCATAAGCTCGTTTTCATCCGCTCCATCTTCAATTAAGTGTTTTTTTGCCTCATTTAGCGTTCTTCCGCTATGGCAAATGTTTACTTTTTGAGAATTTTCGTAAAACTGTGCACTTAAAAAATACCTGTCTTTGTTTTTCAGTCTTTCAAAACTGCTGCATAAAGTACCGTCTATCGCACTTTCAAAAACTTTTCCCAAGGGTTCATCCATTGCTTCAATCATCATTTTAGCGTCTAAATCTTTAAAAAACGAGTTACACTCCAGAAGGTAAATTTTATTTTTTGATTTTATAAAGTCAAAACCCATAATGCCCGTGTATTCGCCCATATCTTTTGAAAGCGCCCCGACAAGCGGCACAATTGTGTTTTTAAAGAGCTCTTGTTTTTCGTTTTCTTCAATAAAGTCGCAGTCAAATTTTGCAAAGGAATTTTGATATGCCGCACAATCCCCTATTAAAACAGGGTTGTAGCCGTCACAAATTACATAAACGCTAAATTCTTGACCAAAGATATACTCTTCCGTCAATATTCTTTTTGAGCCTGTGTTGAAGAACTCTTCAACCGCTTCTTTTGCACTTTTAAATGTTTCACAAATCCTTGTGCCTATTAAACTGTGTGAATCGGGTTTAATGACAACGGGAAATTTATTTTGTCTTATATAATCAATTGCTGCCTGAGGTTTTTCAAAAAATTGAAACCTTGGAGTCGGGATTTTATTTCTGTAGATGAACTTTTTTGCCCAGATTTTAGATTCAATAAACTTTAAACACTCGCCCTCGGGCGCAAAGACACTTAGGCCTGATTGGGTGAATTCTTTTTGAATGTCGCTTGTAATAGATTCACTATCACATAAAATTGTAAGAGACATTTCATTAGCCAGAGCAAACTCTTTAAGCTCTTGAGTGTTAATTTGTGCAATATCAACAAACTCGGCTGAGGTGTCCTCAAGGGTAGAAAACACGATATTGTCTTTATTTTCACTGAAGTAATCCGCAAGGGCGTAAACTGCTGCTGATTTTCCGATTAAAAATATTCTCATAGGGAAATTATAGCATAAAACAAAACAAGCCGCTTGGTGCGACTTGTTTTGAATATGGTTTAAAAAATTAACCTCTTATATTAAGTTCTTTGATAAGTTTTCTGTATTTTTCAATATCAGATTTTTTAATGTAAGTAAGCATTCTTTTTCTTCTGCCTACCATCATTAAAAGACCGCGTTTTGCTTGGAAGTCTTTAGCATTTTCTTTTAAGTGTTCAGTTAATTCGGCAATTTTTTGAGAAAGCATTGCTACTTGTACTTCAACGCTTCCGCTGTCTTTTTCGTTTGCGCCGAATTTTTTAATTAATTCCTGTTTGTTTTTTAAATTAATTGTCATTTTTAATCCTTTTGGCTTTTTCTATCTAACGTCAAATATCGGTGGTGTAACAATATTAACCAAAACATGTTATAACTTCAATACTTAATGTAAAATTTTGTTAATTAAGTCCGTTTGTTCCAAGGTGAATTTTTGAGCGTCCGAATTTTTCCTCAATTTTATCCCAAACATCTGAGAGTTTTTGATTTTTTTCAAGTCTTTGAGAATTAAAAACAGACAGCTGGCAGGAGTCTTGCGAGCTTAATTTTAGGGCAGTTACACCGCAGGAGCGGTAGATAATGTTTGGGTTGTATATTTCATCAAGCATTTCTTTTATTTTTAAATTAAATTCAAACTCGGAGTTTGTAGGGGTTTCAAGAGAAACTTTTGCACTTAGTATGTAAAAATCTTTTGTCCTTAGCATAATGCTTATTACACCTGATGTAAGCGAGTGAAATCTGAGTTTCTTGCAAACCCTGTGACAGTGGTAGTTAAGGGCGTTTATTATGTAGTTTTTATCTGATGTAAAATTGGCAAAAGAAGCGGTTTTTTGTATGCTTTTTGGCATTGTTTCGTTTGGATTAACAGGGCTTACACACTCACCCAGCAGTTCGTATTTTAAATCCAGCCCGACTTTGCCCATTATGCGTTTAATCCAGGCGTCATTTTGTGAGGTAAAACTGTAAGCGCTTGAGATGTAGTGTTTTCTTAAAAGTGCTGCCGTGTTTGCGCCAACACCCCAGATGTCTTCTATTGAAGTGTTTTTTAGCTCTTCTTTAATTTCCCTGTAGCCTATTTTATACGTTCCTATTAAGGGGTCTTTTTTGTTCAATTCTTTTGCTTTTTCACAGGCAAGTTTTGCAAGGGTTTTTGAGTAAGATAAACCTATAGAAACATCTATTCCTATGTCTTCTTTTATGTCTTTTCTTATTTTTTCAATAATTTCTTCATAAGAGCACCGATGCAGCCTTCGCGTGCCGCCAAGGTCAAGAAAAGCCTCATCAATTGAATAAACTTCAACTGTTGGCGTGTAGTCATAAAGCTTTGTCATCACTCTTTTTGAAATTTCATTGTAGCGCGCGTGGTTTCCTGACAGGTAAGTAACATTTTTAAATTGTTTTTTTGCCATAAAATAAGGCATACCCATTTTTATACCAAGCGCTTTTGCCTCATTTGAGCGCGCGACAATGCAGCCGTCGTTATTGGATAATACGCACACGGGCTTGCCTTTAAGCTCGGGACGAAAGAGAATTTCGCAGGAGGCAAAAAAGTTATTGCAGTCAACAAGGGCTATTACATTGTATTTTGGCACTAGAACCTCCTTGTTATACCTGTTGCAACGCCAAATATCGTGAGAGAATTTTTGGGATAAATATTTCCGTATTGAGGATTTGCCGCCTCAAGCCAGATTTTCTGACCTTTTTTGCGATAGGTTTTAAGCGTAAAAGAGCCGTCAATGCTAGCGAGCACTATATCCCCGTCCTGTGCATCGGAGGTCTTTTTAATGCTTACATAATCGCCCTCAAATATTCCAAGTTCTACCATAGAATCTCCTGAAACTCTAAAAACAAAGACACTTGGATTATCAAGCTGCAATATTTCATCAAAAGAAATTCTTTTATCTACAATATCATCAAGCGCATTGGCAAAGCCGGCGCGCACTTTTGTAGCAAGCAGGGGAGCGCCTGCGGGGGTTTTAATATATAATCTTCCCGAGCGCTCTTTAACTAAAGACAACCCTTTTAGTGTTTTTAGATACTGAGCGATTGAATTTTTTGACTTGTAGCCGAGGTTTTCTCTTATGGTCTCTAAACTTGGCAGTGCGTCTTTTCCATACGTTTGTACTAAAAGCTCAAAAAAGTTTTGTTGTTTTAAGGTTAAATTTTTCATAATATAATTATGTACGATTGTACATAAAAGTCAAGCACGATAAAATATTTTTGCGCTAAAATTAAGATATGAAAGTAAGACTAACGGAGCTTTTTATAATATGTGTCAAAATAGGCGCGCTGCTTTTGGGCGGCGGGTATGTTATTGTGCCGCTTTTGATTAATGAGTTTTGTGAAAAAAGAAACTGGTTTACAAAGGAAGAAGTTGTTGATTTTTATGCAATGGGTCAGTGTGTACCGGGGATTATAGCACCAAACACCATAATGTTTTTGGGCTACAGGCTGAGGGGCAAAACTGGCGCTATGTGCGCACTTTTGGGCTTAACTTTAGCTCCTTTTGTATCAATTCTTTTGCTTGCGTCTTTTTTGGGGATAATAGCAAAATCAGTCATTATGAATGATATTTTTTGGGGCGTAAATATATCAATAATCATACTGATTTTTTTAACCGTAAAAGAGGTGTGGGGAGTCTCTATTGTTGATAGAGCAACTTTTCTTATATTTTTATTTGCCTTTATATCTTGTGTAATGGGGGTTTCGCCTGTTATTATAATCATTCTTTCAGCTCTTTTTGGAACTTTTAGAGTCCTTTATACAAGGAGGATAAAAGAATGATTTTAGTCCTTTTGTGTATGGAATTTGCAAAAATAGGCTTTTTCTCTCTTGGCGGAGGGTATGCGACATTGCCGTTTTTGTACCATATGTCAGAAGTTTACGGGTGGTTCAGCCCGCTTGAACTATCCAGAATGCTTGCAATTTCAAGCATTACACCGGGGCCTGTGGGGCTAAATGTCGCTACCTTTGCAGGGTTTAAAACAGCAGGTATCACTGGGTCTTTAGTTGCAACCATGTCAATTATGCTGCCATCCTTTTTAATGGTTGTGATAATTTCAAAAATGCTTAAAAAATTTAAAGACAGTCCCTATCTTGATTCTGTAATGTATGCCCTAAGACCCGCAACTGCCGCTATGTTAGCTGCGGTTGGAGTTAGATTGTTTAAAGATGCCATTATAAGAAACATTGATTTTTCGGGCATAAATCTTCTGAATCTTCAAAACTATCTTGACTTAAAAGGTTTTTTGCTCCTTTTTATTTTGTTTTTAATAAGTTTAAAAATAAAAAAAGACCCGCTTATTTTTCTTGCATATGGTGCAATAGCAGGGATTTTGCTTCACATTAACCATATAATTTAGCTCATATAATGCTTTCTTTGCTGCGGCGTTAATCTTTCAATAGAATACCTTAACATAGTTCTTGGCATTGTTTTGTGGTATTTATCAAGGAAATCAAGAAGAGTTTTTTCATCTTTTTTGCCCATCTCTCTTAGCATCCACCCGAGGGCTTTTTGCATAAGGTCGTGTTTATGCTCAAGAAATTTTTGCGCAAGCTCAAGTATTATACTGAAATCTCCGCTTTTAATGACACTTTGCTGAGATACAACCGCTATTCTCTGCGACCAAAGGTGGTTGCTTTTTGCAAGTTCATTTATTATTTTTGGATTTTTTGTTTCAATGTAATTTGCACCAATAATCTTTGGTGCGCTTAAGTCTACCAAGTCCCAGTTGTTTATACGATGAGTATTTTTTACATAAAGGTTTAAAATCTCTTCTTTTTTGTCTGTTTTTTCATATATTAAAACCATCATCAAAAGCGCACACAGGCGAATTTCATGATAGGGGTCATTTAGCATATTTTGCAGATAATCGAGCGTTATTTTATTGTAGTACTTTTTTGCAATAACTCTGTTATCGGGAACACATATGCCTAAAAACAAGTCCCCGTAGCCATATTGCCCCTCTTTAGTTTTAAAAAACTTCATAAGATGTCGGGCTTTTTCTTTGTTTTCTAAATTTTTTAAATCTTCAATTGCTCCCATAGAAAAATTATAGCAAGAAAAGTATTAATAAATATTAAGTTTTAGGTTAAAAGCATTGACTTATTGGGCTTATTTACTACAATTGTAAATAATTTAATTCGCAGCCGGAGGCAAATTTGAAAATAAAATCATTGTCAGCAGTTAGTCTGCACACTGCGCATATAAACAAAATCAATTCTTTGGGCAGCTCAAATCCTTTGTACTTGGGTGCTAAAAGTGATTTACTGGTGGATAAAAATTATAACTGCTCTCTTATAAATTTCAGAGGTGCTTTGGATAACAGATATTCTTCTTTTGAAAATAAAGTCTCAACAGCCCTTAATTTTATGAAAGATGATGATGTTTTGCTTGCAGGTAAAGATATTGAGGGTGCAAGAAAAGATTTTCTGGAAAATCTTGAAACTTACCCTGAAATAGTATCCAGAATATTTTTTGTAGAAGATGAAAATCTGGACGGCAATATCGCAATTGCAAGAAATCATTTTGGTGATTTTTATATGCAAAATCTTTCTGATGCTCCGATTTATCGCCTTGAGGGTGAAAAAAGTCTTAGGATGAATAAAAGCGCATCTCTTAAAATTACTCCCGAGTCTGCTTTTGTTTTTGACGGAAGAAAAACTTCTTTTAGGGTTGCAAAAAACCAAAACACTTCAATCGGTGATTTGATAAAATCAAAAATACAAATACATGATTTTTCTCGCTCTGAACAAGAGGCTGTTTATAAAATAAACAGAAGCAACCTTGAGAAAATGGGAACAAAAAGTATAAGAAAACAATCCGAGAAGATAAAATTTTCTGACATTGGCGGCTTGGATAAAACAATAAAAGAAATAAAAGAGTCGGTTATTTTTCCTATAAAATACCCCGAAGCTTTTGAAATAGTTAACCACGGGGTTATTTTAGAGGGTGAACCCGGTACCGGAAAGTCAATGATAGCACAGGCTGCAGCAAATGAATCAGGCGTGCATTTTATTAAACTAAACGGACTTGAACTTGAGTCAAAGTGGATTGGAGAATCTGCAGCTAACTGGCGTAAGCTTTTTGAGGAAGCAAGAGAAAATCAGCCCTGTGTTATATTTATAGATGAATTTGACGCTGTAGCAAGAAAAAGAGAGGGCGATAATTCTACCCGACACGATGATAAAGTGGTAAATCAGATTTTAACCCTTATGAGCGATATAGAAAAAGACGGCTGCAGAATTTTTGTTATGGCTGCAACAAATAAGAAAGAACTCTTAGATGAAGCTATTGTGCGCTCGGGAAGATTCGGTAAGACCATAAATGTTCCTTTGCCTGATGAAAAGGGTTGTCTTGAGATATTTAACATTTATACTAAAAATAAAAAAATTGATGAAAAATTTTCACCTCAAGAGTTCGCAAAAAAACTCTCAAAAGTTAATGCAAGCGGGGCGGATATAGCAGCTATTGTTGAAGAAGCAAGAAAATTTGCATACAAAAGGGAAGATATATTTGCCAAGATGGAGCAAGGTACATTTGATATTAAAGATGTAGAAAAAATTGTTCTTACTCAAGAAGATTTTGACAGCGCGCTTGATTGTCTAAAGAAAAAAGATGAAGTAAGAATGGGTTTTGTCAGTTAGACAAATAATGTATAATGATGTGGTAAATAGGAGGCGAATATGAAAACTATTACCATTGATAAAAGCAAATGTACTCACTGCGGGCTTTGTGTAAGTGATTGTGTCAGCGGTTGTATAAGCTTTGATAGTGAAAATTTTCCAAAAATCGATGATGAAACAAGATGTATTTCTTGTCAGCATTGTTTTTCAATATGCCCGACGGGCGCACTTTCATTCAATGGCAAAAACCCTCAAGATTCTTGCACTGTAGGGTATAATGACATTTTAGACATTATAAAATCAAGAAGAAGCGTAAGGCAGTACTTGGATGAAGAGATACCTGAAGAAAC
Organism: Candidatus Gastranaerophilales bacterium; assembly: GCA_944323335.1. Taxonomy (GTDB): domain Bacteria; phylum Cyanobacteriota; class Vampirovibrionia; order Gastranaerophilales; family Gastranaerophilaceae; genus Galligastranaerophilus. The sequence goes on along the minus strand of CALUSB010000003.1, from coordinate 13,137 downwards.
CTTTAAAAAGTTAAAAGATATGCTCCCGTACATTCCAACAGGTTGTAATAACCACTCGCTGCATTTTTCAATAGTTGAGAAAAAATCGGCAATGGATGTAATCAGAAAAAAAGTTAACGATTTGCTTATAAAAACTATGTCATATAAGGCGCTTTCCCCTATTATGAATAAGTTTTCAAGGTATAAAGACGCTTTTTTAAACGGAGAGGATGTAATTTTTAGGGGCGCTCCGCATATGATTGTGGTTTCATCCCCTCTTAGCGCACCTTGTGCTAATGTTGACCCGATAATAGCACTTAGCTACATTGAGCTTTACGCTCAGCACTTGGGTCTTGGTACTTGCTGGTGCGGTTTTGCGCAGGCATGTTTAAAGTTTTTCCCGCAGTTGTGCGAAATGCTTGAAATACCATCCGGGTATAAGCCTGTTTATGTAATGCTTTTAGGCTTACCTAAGGTAAAATATCAAAGAACGCCGCAGCCTGAGCCTTATGAGATAACTTCCATTAAAGAAATTCATAAAAAAGACTCTTGCTTTTTCTGTAAGGTAAAAAGATTTGTGACGAATTTTTTAAGGTAGGTTTATATAAACAAGTTTGAATTAGCGCCATTGCTTTCTGCTATGTATTTTGCAACACCTGCTATTTCAACGCCTTCGATGAGTTCTTCTTCTTTAATACCCATAACATCCATAGACATATTACAAGCGATAAACTTAATGCCGCTCTTTTGTGCTGTTTGTATGAGCTCATTAAGGGTTGATATGTTTTTATTTTTCATTACCCATTTCATTAATTTTGAGCCAAAGCCGAGCATATTCATTTTGGATAATGTAAGTTTATCTGCTCCGTTTGGCATCATAAGAGAAAACATTTTGTCTATAAAGCCTTTTTTAACTTTTTTGTTTGGTTTCCTAAGGACATTTAACCCCCAAAAAGTAAAGAACATAACTACATCTTTGCCGCTTGCCTTTGCCCCGTTTGCAATGATAAATGAGGCAAGCACTTTGTCTAAATCATTTGAAAAAACTACTATGGTTTGAGCGTTTTTATCGTTATTTTGTTTATTTTGGACTGTTCCTTTTTGTATTGTGGCTACAATTTCTCTGCCCTCGTTTTTTATCTCTAAAAGGCTGTTTCCGCTGCTGCTGCACCAAGCACCGATGTCAGATTTAAAGCCTTTGTCATTGCAGCGTATTTCAAATACTTCACCGTCTTTTGCCTTATTAATTGCATCTGATACTTTCATAATGGGCCCGGGGCACTGTAGTCCCGTTGCATCTATTATGGTCTTTTGACTATTTGAGGCAACATTTGCACATAGTGCGGTTTTTGGCACAGTACTTAGGGTTTTTGTTAATTCTTTGTACAATTCAAAGCCGCCGCACAGTGAATAGACATTGTTGTAGCCTTTTTGAATTAAAATCCTTGAGGCGCAGTAGCTTGTGTAGCCTGTGTTACAGAACAGTACTACTTTTTTATCTTTTGGGATTTCGTCTGTTCTTTTTCTTATTTCATCTATCGGTATGTTTATAGCGCCGTTAATTGTGTTTGTTTTATATGAAACAGGAACTCTGACATCAACCAAAAGAGCGTCATTTAAGTCTTCCATATAGGCAGGTTTTACAAAGCCTCTCAATATATTATCGGCGTTCATACCTAAAATGTTAACAGGGTCTTTAGCTGAAGAATAAGGCGGCGCATAGCATAGCTCGCTATCAAGCATATCTTGAACCGTGCCGTTAAGACGCATAATTGAGCTAATTACATCTATTCTTTTTTCAACTCCGCTATCTCCCACGGCTTGTGCGCCAAGGATTTTACCTGAGTTATCAAAAATGAGCTTAAATAAAATCTGGGTTGAATCGGGGTAATAGCCGGCATGCGACCTTGAGAATGTGTAGGTTTTCCAATAGGGGATTTGTTTTTGCTTTAGTTGTTTTTCATTGTTCCCCACACTTGCAACAGTCAGGTCAAAAACTTTTATTACCGATGTACCTTGAGATTTTTTGTAAGTTGATTTTGTGCTGCATATATTATCCGCTATAATTCTTCCTTGTCTGTTAGCGGGCCCTGCAAGCGGGATTAGGGTATTTGTATTTGTTACAAAGTCTAATATCTCAACACTGTCGCCCGCAGCATAGATGTTACTGTCAGATGTTTGCATAAATTCATTTACGATAATACCTCTTTGAACTTCAAGCCCCGAGTCTTTTGCAAGCTTTGTTTCAGGTTTTACGCCAATTGCCATAATAACTATGTCAAAAGCTATTTCCTTACCTGAATTTAGGATTATTGTATTTTCTCTAAATTCTTTTACGCCGTCAGATAGTATCAGTTCAACGCCGTTTTCTTTCATTGTATTTTGTGCAAAAGTTGCAACTTCACTATCAACAGGAGCTAAAATCTGCTCTGCAAGCTCTACAAGAGTTGTTTCAAGCCCCATTTCGCAAAGGTTTTCTGTCATTTCAACTCCAATAAACCCGCCGCCTATTACAACGGCTTTTTTCGAGTTGTTGTTTTTTATATAATCTTTTATTTTATCCGCATCGGATAGGTTTCTGACACTGAATACTTTGCTTGAGTCCATTCCTTCAAAGTTTGGAACAATAGGTGAAGCACCTTGTGCAAGAACGAGTTTGTCGTATGAAATATTTTCTCCGTTTTGTGTCAGTACGGTTTTATTTTCTCTATCTATTGATACAACTTCAGTGTTTAATTTAACATCTATATTAAACCAGTTTTTAAATTTTTCGACAGATGAAACAAGGATTTTTTCTCTTTCGTTTATCACCCCTGAAACATAATAAGGCAAACCGCAGTTTGCTATAGATATTTCATTTGTTTTTTCTAAAATTAATATCTCGCAGTTTTCATTCAATCTTCTTAATCTTGCCGCACAGCTTGCACCTGCTGCTCCGCCGCCTATTATAACAGTTTTCATAAATCACCTCATATTGTTGACAATATTAGAATATTATAATATACTAATATTGTCAAGAGGTAAATATGAACGCACAAGAATACTCTGAAATTTTTAAAGCACTAAGCCATCCGCTCAGGTTAAAAATTGCCTGCGGATTAATGCACAAAGGAAAATGCAATGTGAATACCATGGTTGAGAGGCTAAAAGTCTCTCAGTCACTTATTTCTCAGCATCTTAATATCTTAAAAAATTGTGGAGTGATAAAGGGCTACAGAGAGGGTAATATAATCTGGTACAAGCTTGAAAACGAACTTGCACTTAAGTTACTAAAGAATATTGAGTTAAAATTGTGCGATGAATAATGCTGTTATATAGATATTTATAAATTATATTGACAAAAAAATATCTTCACTTGTTTTGTATGTCTATAGTAACGGGATATTGCAAGTGAAAATATATTCTGTAAACAGCTATAAAATGACCAACGGAAGAAATTTGCCAAAAAATCAAGGCAAAAGCTTTCCTGTTTCTTTTTGCGCAGTAATAGATGGGGATAAAAAAGAACATAGCAAAGCTTATAATGCCATAAAAGACGTATTTTTAAGAGAAAGCAATGCTAAAGCGGCTGATAGTATTGTCACCAGATTTGAATTAGGCTATAGAAGCATAAAAGAGGCAAGTAAAGAAAGACTTTCTCAGGTAGGCGGTTTTTTTAAAACAAAAAAAAGAATGCAAATACTTCGTGATGAGGATTATAAAATAAGCGGATTTCTCAAAGCTCAGGAAATAGCCCTTGAAATACAGGATGAAAATCTGGAGCTTTTGAAGCAAAATTATGAACTGTTAAAACAAAGAAATACAGATGCCAAGGAATTGCAAGAGGTGAAAAAAGCTCTTCTTATGGCTGAGCAAATAAGGCAAAAAACTCAAATTTTATCCCAAAATAAAAATTCTCACAAAGGTTTTGATTCAATAGCGGGTTACGAGGAAGAAAAATTTCTTTTGACGGAAAGATTTATAAATCTGCTTCCTTATGAAATGGCGGGTCAAGATGTTGAAATGCCTAATGCTATATTATTTTTTGGCCCCGCAGGTAACGGAAAAACAAGTTTTGCTAAGGCTTTTGCACACAGTGCAAATTGTGAATTTAAAAAAGCAGAGCCGAGTCCTACGGCAAGAAGCAGAAAAGATAAGGAAAAAACATTTTATGATAATCTTTTGGCAATAGCTAAAATGTCGCAGCAAAATTTTCTTGAAAATGGTGTTAGGACAATAATCTTGGTTGATGAAGCAGACAGGTTTATGAATAGCACATCTTCCGTCGTACAGAGTTTAAAAAGATTTTTGGAGAATTGTTCACAAGATTACCACTGTACAATTTTTGCTACAACAAATAACCCTCTCGATATTCCCTCGGCACTCAGAAGTTCAAGCAGAATGCCTATAAAAGTTGCAATTGACCCTCCGGATAAAATAAACTCAGCCCTTGTTTTTGAACACTATCTAAAAGATTGTCCGAATGTAAATATGGATGAGATTAATTTAGCCGAATTGGCTGAAGAAGTTTGTTCCGTTTTGCCAAATAGAGCGTATAATAATTCCCAAATTGAAGATATATGCAAAGAATGCGTCAAGCACTGTAGTGAGGTATCGCAAGAAGATTTGTTATATTATATAAGAAAAGAGTCTCCAAAGATTGACAAAGAAAGCTTAGAAAAATATAAGAACGAAGTCGAATTAATAGTGGGAGGGACACAGGATGATTAACAATATAAATAACCCCTACAAGCAGTTTAATATACCAAAAGTCTCAAATGCCCTCCCAAGTGAGCAAAAAATCAACAAAACAAAGCTTCCGAAAGAGCCTTTTATACTTGTGGGTGCAACTCTTTTAGGCGGTGTTATCGGGGCAATATTATCGAAGCGGGCGGTAAATACAGAAAGTGAATTGTATAAGCAATACATTGAATCTGCAACAAAGAAACTGGCCGATAATTTTGACTCAATGCCTTATGTGCAGTTGTTAAAGCAAAACATTCAAATTGCAAGAAATATAATAAATGAGAATACTCCAAGAATTGAAGAAGCAAGGCGGTTGGCGCAAGAATCCGTATCGGGACATTTTTTCGAGAAATTCAAAAATTGTGAACAAAATTTAGCGGAAACTGTAGCTATGGCTAAACGCTCATTAGAAAAACTTACAAAAGATTATAATGAATTGTACGAAAAACACGTAAATGCCCATGTTTGCGAAATGAGACAAGATATGGGCAAGGCGCTTATAAAATGCAAAAGAAATTACATACTTGCATTTAATGCTATTGGTGCTGCGCTTGGTGCTGTCGCAGTTGTTATAAATAAAAATTTTAAAAAGGGTGAAAACAAATGAAAATAGCTCCGGTTTTCTTTAATAAGCCTGTTTTGAAAACTAATGCAGGTAATGTCGAACATTGTCTCAGGAAAAACAACAGGGGCGATGTGTTTATAAGTTTCAGAGGAAAAGAGTATCCCTCGGGCTACTACGACGACAAACAAATAGCTGTCGCAGAAAAATATCTTGGCAAGAAAAACTGGGAGCAGGAGTATTTCAAGGAAAGATACAGGGAAATTTACCCCCCGCCTTCACCTGTGGTCGAAAACCTCTATAAAGCCGCTTTGATTGTTTTGCTGCTTACACCTGCCGTTATAGAAAGCCTTGTTATAGACCCTGCTAAAGAAAAAAGGGTAAAAAGGATTATTGAGCCTGAAATAAGGCAAATAAGAGCTCTTATGTTCGATATGAATAATGAAAAAATTCAAGAAAAAAAAGAACAAGAGCTAAAAATTAAATCTGACCTTAAAAAACTTGAGAAAGCTGATAATGAAAGAATAAAAAAAGAAGAGCTAAGTGCAAAAATCAAAGATGCACTTGTTTGTGAATTTATAGAGCCTATATCTCGCGGGCAAGATGATGTTCCAACTGCCGTGATGCTTGAAGGTTCAAATGCTCAAACAAGAAAAGAGATTGAACAGTGGCTGGAGAGCGAGCTTGATGCAAGAATTGTTCGCTTTAAACTTCCTGATGATGAGGATGATGCTATATATAGGCTAAATACAGAGCTTCAGTATGCACAGGAAAAATATCAAAAAACGGGCAAAAGAACAGTATTATTTGTAGATGATTTTTCCAATATCTTAAACCCGGCTCGTGTATCAAATTTTACTATAGGTGATATGAAAGCGTTTTTGTTTTCTTTATCAGAAAACAAAGAGCCCATGACCATAGTTTTTGGTACGGATAATCAGTGGGGCATTGACTCTGCTTTTTTGGCAAATCGCAGACGAATACCTCTTAAAATTAATTTTGATAATTTAATGCTCGGACAGAAAAAAACTTGGAGCGCTCATCTTGATGATGACATAAAAAATATGAGTCAAAGCCGTCTTGAAATTCATAAATGCTGGTTAACGGAATTGGCTGACAACGCTGCAGAAAAAGGTCGTTACGCCGATGTCATACGCTATAAAGAAATAAACGCCATGATATGCGAGATGCAAGGTAAACAACGAGACGCGTATCTTCTCAGATGCGATATAGATAAATACTTGAAAAAAATATAAGTCTTACTTGTCGGAATTTATATTTTTGAGGACTTTCCAAAGTAAGGTTAGTGCGGCAGCCGAGACGAGAGTTATAAAAGCTCCGCCGGCGACTTTTGCGGTTTTGCCTAACGGTGTTGCCCCAGAAAAGCCCTTTTTTGCAAATTTTACACCTGCACCCGATGTTATAACGGCACTTAGCAGATACATCTGCTTGTCCCAAGTATCAATTTTAAAAGGTTTTTTATCTTGGGAGGGTTGTATGTTTGTACTTTTTTTAAAACTCTGCGATATAACCGGTGATATTTTCATTTATATTTCCTCAAGCTTACTTTTTTCTCTTTGGAGTTTTTCAATATCCGATGTCAGGATTTCAGGGGGCATTGTTTGAATCAATTTTAACACAGTTTCCGGAGTTTTTGAATCTTTACCCCTAAATAGCGCATAAGACAGTTGTTTTATTTGCGAGTTGGAATATGCATTGTTTTTTGCCTTTTTTATTAAAGCTTCAGCTATTTCTTTGCAATCAGTATCGCTAAAATCGCTAAAATAGAATTTAATTACATCTTTTAAATCATCTTTATTCGGCGGCGATACGGGTATATTAATTGTTTGCCTTAAAATAGAGGCATCTATATCTAAGGGTTCGTTTGTGGTTAGCATAAGAGTTATTTTATTTTCTGCACAGTCTTTTATAAAGTCGGCAAAAACTTTTGCTGCTTCTTTGTCCGAACCAAAATCATCAAATTCATCTATTTTAATTACAGTGTGTCTTGATGAATTTCCGGCTTCTTTTTTTAATCTTTCAAGTTCTTCTGACAATTCTTCAATATTGTCAGGTTCTCTAAATTTTGGCATAAAACATTTGCCTTGCTCTGAAACTGCCCTTACAAGAGCGGTTTTACCAACGCCTGTAGGCCCGTAAAAAAGAATTGCAGGCGGCGCTGTGGTGTATGAACCAACTGACTCAAGACCAAGGGGCATAATAAATTTTTGTGTCAGTTCATTTTTTATTTTTTCATAGCCGGCAATTCTACCGTAGCCAAATTCTTTTTCATTTTCTTTAGTGTTTTTTGCGGTTACTAAAGAACCCATTTCATTTATTAATTGAGAAATCTGTTCTTTTTCTTCTTCGCTTACACAGTCATTAATTTCTTTATTTTTTGCTATTTCTTCTTCCCTGCCTTTTTTAGTTGCAAGAGTAGTCGCGGCAGTTTTGGAATTATTTCTGTTTACCCAGGCATGTGTAAATTCTTCAATTGCGCTTCTTGAAAAGTTTTGTAGGTTGTATACGAACGTTCTGTTTTTGAATTGCCTTACAAAGGCTTCACTATCTAATGTATCGATATTGATTTGTTCAAAAAATTCATGTTCTTTTTCTATAAATACCCTATAAACTTCCGGATATTTCTCGAGATTTTCCTGCATTTCTTTAACAGTTTCTTGGGCTTCTTTTGATATGGTTGCAGAAACCGTTTGGTCGCATAGCTCGTATATTGTTGCTTGTATCAGTGATTGTTTAAAAAGTTTAAATGCTCGTTTTTTAAGTGTTTCAATGCTATTGTCATCTGATGTAAATATGTTTGACACAAAGTTGATTGCAAAGAAGTTTGCACCCCTTCTGCCAAAATCCTTGAGTGAACTTAGAGTTGTTGCTATGGCTTCTTGTTGTTCCAAGGGGATTTTTTCCAAGGCTTCTTTTATAAGCTCGGGCGAAGATGCGTCTTTAAAGTCGACACCTGAAATGTCTTCAAATGGGTTTTGCGAGGTGAAAAGACCTCTTCCAATAAAGTAAGCCGCCGTTTCTACCGTTTGGTCACGCAAATTCATTCTGTCTTCTTTAACCCTTTTGACATATCCTCGACCCATCTTTTCCGTTATTAGTATGCTTAATGAGCTATTGACTGCTCTAACTCCCCCTGTTATTGCGGCATTTGCTCCTCCGCCTGTTACCGCTGTTGTTCCTGTTGCCCCTGATGCTGCATGCGCGCCTATGCCAAGCCAAGAGGTAATAAGTCTTGCGCCTCCTACCCCGAGTGTTTGCCCTGCAAACATTTCTTTTGTGTAATATTCTAAGGATGCAATAGGGGGTACTTTTAAATATGCTGCCATCGAAGAAAACATTGCAAACTGTAGAACTCTTAGGGGGATAGTATCTGCTCCGACTGCTGCACCTTCCCCAAGGGCGGCTGATACAAGGCCGCAAGCTGCCGAGAAACCATGAATCATATTTTTGCAATTTTTTTCACTTTCGTACGACATGAATATTGCAGGCTTGTTTTCGTTTTTATTTCCTGCAAAGGCAATCTTGGGCAGTATTTTATCTTCTTGTTTGTCAAGAAGAGATTCATATTCACTAAAGAAATCTCTTACGTTTTTCAAATCATTTTTGTAGCGCACTTCATCAATTGTAAGAATTTTTTTCTTCTCGAGTCTTTGAATTTCCTCTTGAGAATATTTTGCGAAGAATTTTACTACATTTTTTCTTATTTTTTCGTTATATATAAATTTTTCAGAGTTTTGGGCGCTGCCAAATATACCCTTGCCGTTTTTTATGTTTTTTCTGAATATTTTTTCTGCGCTGTTATAGTTTTCAAGCGGGTTTGTTATCTTGGTGTAAGGATAAGCGCCATCTGTAAAATCTGCTCCTATGACAGGATAAAATCCGGCCCTATAACTTGTAGCGGGGTTTGTATTTTTATAGGGCGCTATTGTTTGCTTGAAGTTGACTTTAGTAGTGCCGGGTATTTTCATCTAATCTCCAAAAATGTCCCCCAAAAAGTCTTTAAATGCTTCCCAAATGTAAGCCAAGTGGTGTTCCGAGCTCATATCTATGATACCGTCACCATCTAAATCCATATCGGGAACGCCATCACCATCTAAATCTATGTCGGATTTATCATCGTTATCTAAGTCAAGTAGTGTGTCATACGAAATTAAAGGTTTTTCCCAAACACCTTCTTTTATCATTAAATTTTGGTATTTTGCAAAATTTATTGCTTCAAGACTTCCCGGTTCGGGGAAATATCCTCCATGTTCGGCTATTTTGCCCAGAACTTCATCTACCATATCACTGTCATATGTTTCTTCAATATCAGGCATTTGCCCGCCCCAGGAATTTCTTCCTCCTTCATATGCCATAACTCTTGTTCCGAAAGACGGATACTTGTCTTCGATGTATGCCTTTAAATGCATATTGTTTGCAAATTCTACTGCAGTTTCGTCATCACCTAACAATTGTTTAAATCTGTCAAAGACCGGAGAGGCTTCAAGTTTTTGAGGTATGTATGTTAAATAAGTGTCTCCCGTTGCGTCTGTAGCTTCAACAATTTTGTTGCCGAAAATATCTCTCATATCTTCGGTGTCTATTTCAGAATTATCACCAAATATGGATTTGATAAAATCTCCGGCTTTATCAAATACACTTTCTTTTTCTTCTGTATCCATATGACGGTCTATTGTTGCCCATCTGTCATCCCAAGGGCAAGTCGGGTAACCTGAGCCAAAAGTAGGTATTGCAATGTTTTCAAAATGCTCTCCATCCAGCACTGCAGAGATATTTTCGCTTGGGTCAACCAAAATACCTGCTTCGGTGTCGATAAATTTATTGTTACCTAAATCGATATCAATGCTTCCGTCATAGTTTTTAAATATGCCGTTTTCCCAGTCGACTATATCACATTTATCGGTGTCAATTTTAATTCCCGTACCTTCAAATTCTATTACCCCTTGTTTTTCGTCAATATTTACGAGGTCTGATTTTACGCCGTTTTCACTGACTTTATATCCGTCTTCATCGCACAAGAGTTCTTTTGCTCCCTTGCCCATTTTGACCATGGCCGCAGATGTAGCAAGTCCCAAAAGGAAGGGCATACCCTTTATTGATACATTTTTAAGAGAGGAGGCTAAATTATCCTCTGTTTTTATTTTGTTATTCCTGTTTTTTCTAAAACCACCAAATGAAACATTGTCGTGTTGTTTAATAAAAGCATCTGTTCCTGTGTTGGCTTTTTTTGCGTTTTGACAGTTTAAAGAGTTAGTTTTTAAGGTGCTATATACCCTTGGCGCCAGAGCAACTGTTTGAAGTTTAATCATTTTTATCCTCGCATATGTAAATATTATTTCTACCGTAAAATAACAGTAAATAATATTTTTTGTTACATATCTGCATTAATTGTATAAAAAATTTACAATTATTTGCTTGTTTGACTTATTTTTTTATAATTTAGAAATCGAATCGTCACAAAGTTTCAAAATCGTTTTAAATGATAGAAATATCATTTTTTATACAAATCAAGTTGATAATATTGGTAAAAAATATCGAAATTTTGCAAGAAAAAATATGCAAGAATATTTTGAAAAGGTAATAGAAAATTTTTATCCAATAGTAAGAAAATATAATAAACCTAAAATTTTTAAATGGTATTTAAAACCTGTTTTAATACTGTTCAAACAGTGTTCAAAAATGGATTGTGTCTGAATGATATATTTTGTTGATATTTAAAAAGACGATAATTCAATGGATACATTTTTACTTTCAATACAACGGAATTTGAGGCTTGTCGAGCAAGCCCGTAAAGTGTCGGTTTAAATAAACTTCGATTTAAAGATTAAATGTACTTAGGGATAATATTAATTAAATAATTTTGAACATTTTTCTTGGATATCAAATGCAATATCTTTTGCAAATTTTTCCTTGAGTCCTATATTTTTTGCCACGGCTACAATATCATCTAAAGTCGGATTTTTGCCCTCGCCATTAATTGTTGTCGCGTGCTCTCCGTTAAATGAAAAACTGTAAGTTAAATCATATGCAGGAGAAATATGCCATTCTTTTTTTGTATCATCAAAAAGAAAAGAAAAATTCTTTGAATGGTCATCTCGATTATGAGCAAATACATTAAAACACATCAACCTGAATAATTGTTCAACATCCCGATAATTTCTTGTTAATTCAAGTGTTAATTTCATCAATGTATTGTAATCAAGATTAGGAAGCCTGTGGTTTGTCTCTAAAAGTCCGCTAACTGATACCATATGAACTTTTTTACGGTTTTTACGGTCAAACCTTTTTATCCCAAAATATCCTGAACAAATTTTAGAAGGGAAAAGCCTTGTTTCAGTCATATTTATTCCGCAATCTTTTGCACATAGTGAATATTGATATTCTTTTTCTCCAATATTTTTAGGATCAGATGAAGATGGGAATTTAATAATCCAGTCCTCGTTGTCAATCGATGTTAAAATCTTTGGTCTTGCACCACCGGATGAGCCGCCTAAGACAAAAAGTTCGTCCAAATTGTTTGAATTTTGGGATTCTAATATTTTCGAACACTCTTGAGCAAGAATGTCATAATCAGAAATGTTATTTTCAAATTCAAACCTATGTTCAGGCTTATATGTCAAAGCACCCATTCCACTTTCTTGCACAACAGCAAGTCTATTGAGATTATCTATTTCATTAGGATTAATTTTATTTTTCAAAAACAATCTATCAACTAGTAACCGTCCCCAACCATCAGGCAAACTGTCGTTAAAAACTCCAAATAAACCGCCAAATGGGTCATATTTTGGAATAAAAACTTTCTTGATGAGAGGCAAACTAAAAGGTGAAATGCTAAACCCGTTATTTAACCAATCTAAATTATATTCAAAAGCAACAACTCTATCTGGAGTTTTAGCTAGAGTACCAACTAAAATATCATTATAAAAAACTTTTAAATATTTATAATTATCCATTTATAACCTCATCAATTGAGTTATAGCTTTTTTGCGTGAATAGATTTTCTAAGTCCTGCTCCAAATTAAGAGCAATTAGAATTTTTATAAAAGAATTCAAAGATATTTCATATTTAGACTCAAATCTTTTAATAGAGCCTAAACTAACACCGGATTTAGTTGCTAGTTGAGCTTGAGAAATTTTAAGCTTTTTTCGGCGTTGCTTAATTTTTTCAACCAATTCATGCGTTATATCATTAGGAGTCTTAGGGTTAAATAAAAAATAATTCATAGATAATATATTATACTAAATTTAGTAAAAAGTCAATATTTAGATAATATATTATCCAATATTTAATAAATCGAAAAATACAACAAAATGAAGTTGTGTTGTATTTTGAGGATAAATATATGAGCGGGTAGGGGTGAATGGATTTTTGCAGGTGGTAGTTTTTGAATGCTATTTAAACGATATTTAAACACTGTTTAAAAGGTGTTTAAATTTTGTGTCAGTCGGCTTTACTTTTTATAGGAAAGAATCAATCATTGTGAGTGATTAAGCGAGTTTGAAAATGAATGTAGTACAACCTATAAAAAAACTAGAAGATATTCAAAAGATTAAAAAATATTTGGCAAAAAAGCCAAGAGATGCACTGCTTTTTAGTTTTGGGATAAATACGGGACTTAGAATATCTGATATATTATCGCTTAATGTTGGGGATGTAAAAGACAGAGATTATATTGAAATTAGAGAGAAAAAGACAAATAAGTATAAAAAATTTCCGCTTAATAGTTTTTTGAAAGAGGAGATTGATTTATTTGTAGAAGGATTGTCCGGGGTACAACCGCTTTTTTATACTCAAAAACATTGCAGGTTGGATAGAGCACAGGCATATAGAATTTTGAATAAGGCAGCAC
>CALUSB010000002.1 GCA_944323335.1 Candidatus Gastranaerophilales bacterium | reverse complement strand
CCATTATCTGCCATTGCAGGTATTGTCTTGTATATGCTGTTACAGTTACTTGCTTCATTTCTTGCATTTGCACCGCCACCACCCCCTCCTGAGCCTGCTATGGTTAATGTTATTTCATTTACGCCGGTAGGTATGGTCCATGTTGAACTGCTTGTAAATGTCTTTTGCTTTTCAACATATGTTGAGCCCGCTCCGGCTCCACCACCTCCCGAGCCTTGCAAAAATAAAGTATTAATACCTATTGGAACATCAAAAGTATAAGTACCGGGGTTAGTATATATTTCAAGTCCCTTTTTATTATCAGTTTGTACTGTAATATTGTCTTTCATTCTTTTTGTTATAACAGGAGCTAGTGCCACCATAATAACCGATATTACAAGCACAGCAGTAAGCAGTTCCGCCAAAGTAAAAGCAGCAGCAAAAAAACTGCGATGTTTTCGCATAAAATTTAATCTAAACAACATTTTCTCCAGTATTTTTTAATCTTTACCAAATATTATAATAATGTTGACTATAAAAATCAAGCAATTATTTGATGTAAAGATTATGTTATATAAAACACAACTAGATTATTCTTATACTGTAGTAAATACGGTAATAAAAAATGGATGAAACAAAGTATAAAGTTGCACTTGGTGAGAATATAAGAAGAATAAGAAAAAACAGAAAACTCACGCAAGATACATTTAGTGAAAAAATTGGCATTGAGCCATCAAGCCTAAGTAACATTGAAAACGGCAAGAGTTTTCCCTCTACCCTTACGATAATTCAAATCCAACAACAGTTTGACGTAAGTCCTGAGGAGATTTTTGACATAGAATACTTAAATAATATTAAAGATATAGAGGATGACATTCACCAAACAGTAGAAAGTCTTGATACAGAACGCAAAAGAACACTTTGGAGAATAATTAAAGCACTTGATTATCAGACAGATTAACTTGCATTTTAAATACAAATTGTATTAGAATGACTACAAACCTGTCGGAGTGGCGAAATGGTAGACGCGCATGTTTCAGGAGCATGTGGAGCAATCCGTGAGGGTTCAAGTCCCTCCTTCGACAGATTTTTATTGTCTTTCAACAACATGCTTCGGGACTTGAACAAATTGGCAAGTCTGCCTCTTGCAAGCAAGCTCGCAAGTCCCTCCTTCGACAGATTTTTATTGTCTTTCAACAACATGCTTCGGGACTTGAACAAATTGGCAAGTCTGCCTCTTGCAAGCAAGCTCGCAAGTCCCTCCTTCGACAGATTTATTATTGCTTTTCAACCTAATACTTCGGGACTTGAACAAAATTGGCAAGTCTGCCTCTTGCAAGCAAGCTCGCAAGTCCCTCATTTGATATATTTTTATTTCCTCTAAAGCAATGCAGGTAAATTATTCATCCTATGCACTGTCCAATAAAGCCTTATAAAAAAGCACGCAACGTGTTGAATTGAATCCACCCTTACCCACTGGCGAGTTGCTTTAAATCTAATTGAATCAAGCGACTTTGAGGGTTTTTTGTGTGAATAATTTGCCCTTTCACAGTTAAACAAATGAAACTGACACATTGCAGCTTTCTTGCAAGCATCCTGAATTTCTTGTGCAAGTTCATTTTCACCCGTTTTACGAGCCAAGTAATATGAAGCAATCAGACCCTCGCAGCGAGCGCCGTCAGGGTAATAGTGGTCGCCATAATCATAGTACATACCGCCCTCATAATCAATATACGGGCTATCATCCCTTTTATACATTCTTTTCATCATCTCTTTTGCGTCATTATATACAAAATTCAGATGATTTTGCTTAATAAAATCCGGATAATCTGCCCACTCTTCAATTGCTTGCATAAGCCAAGCGTCAGACGGAAGCGGAGTAAACAAGTGAGAATACCGCTTTGGACGCTCATCAACTATCCAGTCCATCGCTACTCTTGTTCTTTCAACAACAAGATTTTTAAGCTCTTCATCATCCCTAAAATGATTAGCAAAAAGCCCAAGTCCTAAAAGCGCTTCACCCGGGTAATAAAAAGAAAATGTTTCCATGCGCTCTTTATCGGACATATTAAGCAGGGGCTCTCCATTTTGATAAGAGGGATGAATATAATAACCCATAAACTCGCCCTCAGGAGTCATTCGGGATAATATATGGCGCGCAAAGCCTTTTATATATTCATCATAAATCTTCTCACCCGTTGCTATTCTATACTGCATCATAGCAACTAAAGCCATGCCGCTGCCGCCCAGTTTGCTTTTTTGGTTATAGTAAGCATGATACGCCGTTTTACCTTCTACAATGCGCTCTTTAGCGGTAGTTACGGTAAAATCTAACGCTCTTTTAGCAGCATCAATGAACTTTTTATCTCCCGTGTGACTATATGCTCTAATTAGTGTTATCGCCCCGCCGCAATGCCTTAAGTCATTATAATATCTGTCATTTTCAGGGCGAGTGGGGTGCTCGTGGTCTTTTGTAGAATCTTCGCAACAATCGTAGTAATACAAAAACTTGCCGTCATCTTGCATATTTTTAATAAGCCAATTAGCCGAGCGCTCAAACTGATTTATTAAAATATCAAAATCAAACTCGTTATACATAACATTACCACGATATAAAGGAATGCACTTATCATTATAAGAAACAAAAGCACGAGTATTAATAAGGTAAAATTTCCAGTCTTTTTGCAGCGCAAGGAGTTTAATTCTTTCGGAAATTTTATTTGTAATTTTAGCTATTGCGGTTTTTCTAAGCACGGAATTTAGAGCAGTTTTAAATCCCATATGAGATTCGCTTACAGCATCAGTAGGCATAAAATAATAAGATTTTTTAGTATCGTTAATCTCAATACCGTCAATACCTATTTCAAAGCGGAGGGAGTCAAATTTTCTTGAGTGGATTTTATTATAAGAAAGCTCACGGCGAGAAATAATGTATTCGAATAATATTCTGCATTTTGAACTATCGGATATATGAAAGTTTTCAAAAGACTTGTTTTTCCTTAGCATAGAAACTATTCTTTCTAAAGTTTCCCTAAGTGTTGCCCTTTTTGAGCCAAAGCGTATCAACTTATTACCCTCTTCAAAAAGAGTTACATACATAAAAGTAAGATTTGGATTGTATTTAATTATCTTATCAATGCTTACAAAATCGCATTCAAGAGGGGTCCCATCCGACAAAGACTTTCTCAAAGCAAGTAAAAGCTCATTAATTGGTGTAAAATCCTGTTTAAAAAACTCTCTTGCATTATCATTTTGTGTTTTAAAATTCACTTTTTTATTCATCCGATACACTACTATAGTGCTATATTATAGCATATTTATAAAATTTTTATACAAAAAACTTAACAAAAGCAGTTTTTCAATTTGTGAAGAATTATAAAAAATGCTATTATTGTTGCGACAATTAAATAGGAGTAAATATGAGCAACTACATTGAAAGCGTACTGGACATTACGAAGAAAAAAAACACGTGGGAAAAAGAATTTATCCAAGCCGTTAGCGAAGTACTTGAAACACTTAAACCTGTCGTTGAGCGTCACGGAGAGTATGAAAAAACAGCACTTCTTGAAAGACTTGTAGAGCCTGAAAGAATTATTTCATTCAGAGTTCCTTGGATTGATGACAACGGTAAAGTTCAAGTTAACAGAGGTTTTAGGGTACAATTTAACGGTGCAATAGGCCCTTACAAAGGCGGCTTAAGATTTCACCCAAGCGTCAACCAAAGCATTATGAAGTTCTTGGCTTTTGAACAAATCTTTAAAAACGCACTTACAGGACTTCCGATAGGCGGCGGCAAGGGCGGTTCAGACTTTGACCCCAAGGGCAAATCTGACAATGAAATTATGAGCTTCTGTCAAAGCTTTATGAATGAATTACAAAAACACATCGGCCATGACCTTGATGTACCTGCGGGTGACATTGGCGTTGGCGCAAGAGAAATCGGATATCTCTTCGGTCAGTACAGAAAAATCAGAAACACATTTGAAGCAGGTGTCTTGACAGGTAAAGGACTTGACTACGGCGGTTCTTTAGCAAGAAAAGAAGCTACAGGTTACGGCTTAATATACTATATGAGAGAAATGCTGAAAGCTAACAACTTGGACTTTAAAAATAAAGTTGTTACAATTTCAGGCTCAGGTAATGTTGCAATATATGCTGCCGAAAAAGTAGCTCAATACGGTGCAAAAGTTGTTGCAATGAGCGATTCAAACGGTTGTATTTATGACAAAAACGGCATTGACCTTGACGAAGTTAAACGCTTAAAAGAAGTTGAGCGACTGAGAATAAAAGAATACCTCAAAAAACACCCTGAGGCAGAGTATATGGAAAACAAAGAAGGTGAAACTCCTGCAGTATACACAATAAAAGCTGATATCGCACTTCCGTGTGCGACTCAAAACGATATCAACCAAAAAACTGCTGAAATTATGGTTAAAAACGGTGTTATTGCAGTTGGCGAAGGTGCAAATATGCCGACTGACATCGATGCAATCAACTACTTCCTCAAAAACAATGTGCTTCTTGCTCCCGCAAAAGCTGCCAACGCAGGCGGTGTAGCAACTTCAGCACTTGAAATGAGCCAAAACAGCATGAGATTGTCTTGGACTTTTGAAGAAGTTGATAAAAAACTCGACGGTATTATGACAAACATCTTCAACGCTTGTAAGGAAACAGCTGATGAGTACGGACTCGGCACAAACTATGTGGCAGGCGCTAACATCGCAGCATTCAAACGCGTTGCAGGTGCTATGATGGCTCAAGGCGTCATCTAGTCTAATCAAGTCAAAATATTTTAATGCCGCTTATCTAAGCGGCATTTTTTTAACTAAAAAATTATTTAAAACAATCTTGGGCAACAATTTTATACACGCCGTCATCGGACAAAGTTTTATCGCTTCTCAACTCTACAATAAGTCTTGAAGGAGATTGATTTAAACCGTTTTGAGCCTCAAGCGCCTTTTGTTTTGCAACCTTTTTCTCAGTAACATGCCTATTGTATGCAGGTAATATTAAACCAAGAGAAATAATTGAAAAACCAAGACTTGCTATTTCACATAGAGAGCGCATATTTTTTGCATTTGGTAATACCTCGTCAAAAGACTTAAGTGAAGTCTTTTTAATCCAATTTCCGGCTTTTTTAAAGAAAGAATCATCAGGTTTTGAAACTTCAAGTCTGTTTAAAAGTTTAATGTCGGGTCGTTTTTTCTCAATTATTGAAGCAGCAATTTTAGCTGCATAATCTCCTAAGAAATAAAGACCTGCAAAAGATGCCATATCTCTTACGGTAGTTTCTCTTAATTCATTTGAATCTTCGGATGCAAAAATTCTGCTTACAAAAGTAGCAGTTGCAATCCATCTGCACTGGTCAACAGTCGGAAACATTCCCTTAAACTGAAACATTTTCATAGACGGTTTTTTCATCATAGAAAGAAGTGCAAGTCCGACAGAAGCTCCTGTTGCAAGAAGTTTTTGACCGAAGAACTTGGTCTTTTGAGCAGGTGACATTTCTTTATACGTACCGCCTTTTTCAAAGTCTTTATAAATAGGCGCACCCTTTTGTTTGTATTTATGTCTTGTTATTGCCCTATTTATTGACTGCATAGACATTGCAATAGGGATAATTATGCCCAAGCCCAAAATGCTCTTATAATTAACAAGCTTTGTTGCTTGCTTTTTAAATGTATCAAGATTAGCTCTTACGGTATCATCAGTAAATTTTCTTGCTACATCAGTACTATCTCTTAGAATTTCAGACAAATTTGAACCGAAGATTTTATCAGAACCCGAAAACCTAAGAGTATTTGTCGCATGCGTATTTTGAGAAATTACATCAGATGCCTTTGACAGAAGTTCTTTGACGGCTTTTTTGCCTTTAGTGGAACTGTAAACTGCTTCTGTTAAAAGGTTAGTCGCCTCATCAAGCTTATCTTTGGATAGTTTTTCGGAAAATTTTACCCAATTATTACCATCCAATCCCTCAAGAGATGCAATTGTAGTTTTAAAGAATGAAGAAATTTCATCTTTTGTAGTTGATTTTAAATCAGGATTGATAACCCCTTTAAAAACATCAACATATTTATCAAGGCTCTCACCATTTGCCCAGGATGAAGACATGTTTACACTTTTGAATAAATTACCCATTATAGGTTTATTCAAAAATTTAGAAACACCAAGGACAATAAATGACGGCATTAAACAGTTTACAAAAAGACCCGAGTTTTCTCTCCTAAATGTCTCCATTGCAGCAGGAATACCGGTTTTTAAATCTACAACAGTGCGCGGAATGTTTGTCGCTACAGTATCTGTAAAAGATACTCCCACCATAGGGTACTTATTGCACAACTCCAGACCTTTTGTAGCAAGGTCCAAAACTCCCGAGCCTTTGAAATTTTGTTTATTTATATTTTGTTGATTAATTGACTTAATTTTCATGGCTAATAATAAATAATACAATCAGTTGATGACAAAATATGTACGACTAACAATTAAAGCACAAAAAAAGAAAAACTTCCGAATTTTTATAAATTCTTTATTTTTTTTGTCTGGCTATAGTTCTTATAGACCCCTTAGGGTTATTAGAATAATCTACAACTTGAATTGCACCATCTTTTACATGTCGTATTACTTTACTTAACTTACCGTTTCTATATTGAGTAAGACCGCCGCCTTCCGTTAAGTATGTATGAACAATATTGTCAAACTCTTTGATCGCAATGCAGTTTATTTTATCTTGGCTATCGTACATATATCTTTTTTGCATAATAAACCTCGTACCAATGGAGTCAAAGCTGGTAACGGTTCTTAATTTACCCTCATAATAAGATAGGGTTGATACGGTATTATTATCAAAATATTTTATAATCTTTCCGCTGAAAGGTTCGCCCTTGTAGTATGCACAACCCGACTTAAAGACGCCCGTCTTTCTAAACTCCTTCATGGGAAGCTTTGGTAAGTCATAATTTTTTCCCATTTTTAATGCAATACCCGCTACCGCAAGAGCAGCAACGGAGGCAAGCGCAAACTCCAATAAATGCGCCTTTGCAGCTGTTTTGTCATCTTGGAATACGTTGTCGCCGGTATAATACTCTTTCATTTCATTTTTGAAAGCGAGTAACTTATTTTTTATAACCGTGGGGCTTACATTCAAAACAATACCTTTCACAAAATTTGCGTATGCGAATTTTCACAAAAGTATAAAACCACTAAATATAAAAAATTGCCTTTTTATGAATTTAACTTATTTTTTAGGTTTTTAACCGTTTTTTCAATATCATTTGAGTTCATTATAGCCCTTACAAGAGCTACTCTTTTAGCACCATATGATATGACTTCATCTATTGTATTTTCATCAATTGAACCAATAGCATAAAAAGGTATTTGAATATTTTGCGCTGCCCATTTTAAATAATCTAATCCAGCAGCATCTCTGTTTGGTTTAGTGGGTGTTTTATAAACAGGCCCAACTCCTATGTAATCCGCACCGCCTTCAACTGCCAAAATAGCGTCAGAGCTTTTATGAGTAGATATTCCGATAATCATTTTTTCGCCGAGAATTTCTCTTGCATGTTTTATATCTACGTCATCTTGCCCCAAATGCACGCCATCTGCCTTTACAATTTGAGCGATGTCAATTCTGTCATTTACAATAAAAATTGCCCCATACTCACTGCATAGCTGTCTTATTACTTTGCCGTATTCAATAATCTTTGATGCGGGCTTGGTTTTTTCTCTTAGTTGAACAATATCAACTCCTGACTTAATAGCAAGGGCAACTCTGTCTAAAAACTCCTCGTCAGTTGAAAAATTATCTGAATTGGTAACAAGATAGAGGTTTTTATCCTTTAATAAATATTTTTTTATATCCATTTTAAATCTTTCATTCATTTTCTTCTCTACAGTGTAAATTTTATACCTGAAATCATCAGACAAATTGCCATACTCGCTCAAAACCCTAAGCGCCTGTTCTAATCTTTTAAAATTAGAGCGAAAAATCTGCTCTGCGCTTGGATTTTCTCTTGATATTTTAGTTGGGTTTTTAATATCAACCCCGACGTCATTTTGAGTATTTCTTGAAAATAACAACTCATCATACTTATCATCAAAAAATATGCAGACACTATGTCTTACATTTTTTAATTCTTCAGATAAAGTCTTATCGTCAAAATAAAATCTTGCAATTTCCTCCAGTACACGAAGCGCCTCTGTTGCGCGGTTTAGATTTGCATCAATTATTCTGTTCAATATTCCTCCAAAAAATACTGCCTATGTGATTATATAACAAAGATTATGGTTTATTAAGGGCAATAGTTTTAATTTTTGAATATGAAATACAATCTTAAAAATAACAACCTTGATGAACTGATTAATCTTGCACAAAAAGGAGATATGGAGGCGCTTGAGGAGATAATCAGGCGTCAGCAGAAAAATGTTTTTGCTACATTATATTACCTTGATGCTAAACCCGATGAAATTATGGATTTGACTCAAGAAATTCTATTTAAAGTCGCCAAAAACATAAAAAAACTCAAAAATCCAAGAACATTCAAATCTTGGCTAAATCAAATAATTATAAATCAGTTTTATGACACACTGAGGAAAAAACAAAAAACAATTAAAAAAGTATGTCTTGATAATGACGAAGAAAAGATAAAATTTGAAATTCCGGACTTTGCTTCTAACCCGTATCAAAGGGTTATTGACAAAGAACTTGAAAAGGCAATAAAAAATTCAATCCATAAACTACCAGACCCTTTTAAGGCGGCAATAATTATGCGGGAACTGCAAGGATTGAGCTATGAAGAAATTGCAAGAGCGACGAACTCAAACATCGGAACAGTAAAATCAAGAATTGCAAGAGCGCGGCTCAAGCTGCAAGAGTACTTAAAACCATACATAAGCTAAAAGGAGAGAAAATGCTGAAAGGAAATTTAACCTGCGAAGATATTTCAAGACTTATAATTCCATATATTGATGACAAACTGACAACAAACAAGCGCAACAGAGTTGCAATACACCTTAGAAACTGTCCTTTTTGTATGGAAAAATACAGAATTATAAAAACTCTTCTTGATTCAATAAAAAACAAGCATCTCGAAAGGGCAAAAAAATTCAGACAATACAGGCTTTTAAGTGCATATTGCGATAACGAGGTCTCAATTCATACAAAGCAAAAAGTTGAATCATCACTTGCGCTATCTTGCGAATTGGTGCAAAGAACTCTTAAAATTAACTCGCTCAGAAAGGCACTAAATCAAACTTTTGAAAATAAATTTGCAAATTTAGAACTTAATCTTGAAAAAAAAGTCATTGAAAGAGTAAAAAACGATAATATTTTCTACAGAATTAAAAAATTCTTTATGCCTTAATTTCTTTCATTAACGGTAATTTCAACAACTACACCATTTGCCCTTAGCGCCTCTATAAAGCTGTCTGCGGCCTGTTTTTGGACTTGCTGAGGCACAACACGCAAAAGCTCTACGGTTTTTGAAATGACAGGGTCTTTATCGTACCATCTGTTACCGTTAAAAGGTTTAACCATTTCATAAAATCTATCCAGCGCTTCTTTTGAAACCTGCTCTTCAACTTTTTGCAAAAATATTTCAGCCTGAGAGCGAAGTTCATTTTGATAATTCTTCAAAAGGTTTATAACCTCAATTAACAAAGGGTCATAATCATACCAGCGTTTATACTTATGAGTCAATTCTACCTCCCGTAGTTTCCGGCATATTCTCCGAAACTCTGGAGACACAAACGCCTAGACCTTTTAATTTTTCCGTAAATTTTTCATAACCTCTGTCTATATGGTGAAGCCCGTTTATCTCACTTTCACCGCGAGCCATAATAGCGGCTACAACAAGAGCAGCACCGGCTCTTAAATCAGGAGCGGTAACAGATGTACCCACAAGATAGTCAACACCTTTTATTATTGCATGATTTTTACTCAACTTAATATTTGCGCCCATTTTCCACAGTTCATTAACATGCATAAATCTGTTTTCATACAAACTCTCGGTTACGACACTTATACCGTTTGAAGTTGATAAAAGAGCCATCGCAAGAGCCTGCAGGTCTGTTGGAAACCCCGGATATGGCTGCGTTATAAAATTCATAGGCAAAAGCCTTGAATTAGAGGAAACTTCCATAACATTAGGCTCAAGTAACTTAATCTTTGCACCCATTTCAAGAAGTTTGCCCGTAAAAATTGTAAGATGATTTGGAAATACGTTTTTTATAATACCATGACCTCGAGACGCTATAATTGCACTCATATAAGTGCCGGCTTCAATTCTATCTGATATTGTAGTGTATTCCACACCGTGCAAGTCTTCTAACTTTACACCGCAGATAGAGATTTCATTTGTGCCCGCACCTTCAATTTGGGCACCCATTGCTTTAAGAAAGTTTGCCAAATCTACAATTTCAGGCTCTTGAGCAGCATTTTGTATTCTTGTTACACCATTAGCCAAAACAGCGGCCAGCATGATGTTTTCCGTTGCACCAACAGATGGTATATCAAGACAGATATCAGCACCGTTTAACTCAAGAGCCTTAGCATTAACATAACCCTGCTCAATTTTGCAGGTTGCACCAAGCGCCTCAAGCCCTTTGATGTGAAAGTTAACTCTTCTCTCGCCTATTTTACATCCGCCCGGGAGTGCAACTTTTGCTTCTTTCATTCTGCCTACAAGAGAACCCAAAACTACAAAAGAAGCACGCATTTTGCTTACAAATTTATCGGAAGCAACTATGCTTGTCAGATTTCTTGCGTCAATTTCAACAGTTTTATTTGTTTTGTCATAAATGCATTTTGCACCCAAACACTCAAGCACATCAAGCATAATCTCAACATCGGTAAGCTCTGGCACATTGTATATTTTTGAAACATCTTTTGCAAGTAAAGCAGCCGCCATAAGCTTAAGTACGGCGTTTTTTGCACCGCTTATACTTACTTCACCCTCAAGGGGGCGTGAACCGCTGATTATTAATTTTTCGCTCAAGATGCCTCCATTTCAACTTATATTCTAATACAAGAATAAAAGTTTGAAAATACTCTTAACATTTTTGACTATTCTACGCCAAAAACGCGGGCAACTTCTTCTCTATCGTCAAAATGAATTGTTCTGTCTTTTAAAATTTGATAATCTTCATGCCCCTTGCCTGCAACAATTACAACATCTTTATCAGTTGCTATGGTTTTTAGCATTTCAATAGCTGCAGCTCTGTCGGGCTCTACAAAAACAGTCTTAGGATTAATCAATTTTAAGCCCGATAAAATATCTGTAATTATCTGCTGAGGGTCTTCTGAGCGAGGATTATCTGAAGTTATAACAACCTTATCACTTAATGACTGAGCAATTTTACCCATTTTCGGACGCTTTGTGGCATCTCTGTCTCCGCCGCAGCCAAAAAGACAAATCAGGCTGCCGTCTTTTGGAGTCAGTTCTCTTGCAGCTCTGAGAATATTTTCAAGCCCGTCAGGAGTGTGTGCATAATCAACTATTACAAGAGGTGTTGTACAAACTATCTCAAAACGGCCCGCAACACTTCTTGTGCCCTCTAAAGCTGCCTTGGATACTTCAAGAGAAATATTGTTTGCAAGAGCACAGCCAATTGCCGCAAGAGCATTATAAACGCTAAACATACCGTTTAGCATAAGCTTAATTTGTATCTTTTGACCCTCAAATTCACAATTAAAACTTACACCTGATGATGTAAATTCAATGTCTTTTGCCATAAGGTCTGAGTTGTTTTTTACACCGTATGTAATAACCTTAACACCCTTTGGTACTCTGTCTAAAAATCTTTTTGCATATTTGTCATCATTGTTGATTACTGCATATGCACCTTCTTCAAGACTTTCAAACAATTTTGCCTTGGCGTTAAAATAATTATCCATAGTGATGTGAAAATCTAAGTGGTCTTGAGTAAGGTTTGTAAATACCGCACCTGAAAACTTGCACTTGCGAACTCTGTGCTGTTCAAGCGAGTGAGAGCTAACCTCAGTTACTACATTTAATATGTCGGATTTTAAAATCTTTTGCAAAGTGTGCTGCAACTCCGGAGCCTGAGGAGTAGTGTGTTTTGCCTCAAAATATTCGCTTGAAGAAGATAATTTATAACCAAGTGTACCGATTAGCGCACATTTTTTTGAATTTTGTTCAAATATCTTTTGTATAAGGTGGGTTACGGTTGTTTTTCCGTTAGTACCGGTAACACCGATTAAATTTAGTTCGCGAGAGGGATTGTGATAAAAACATGCAGACAAATCCGCAATTTTTTCCTGAGTAGATTTAACAATGAGTTGAGGGATTTCAATATTCAAGGGTCTTTCGCACATAAGGGCCACTGCACCTTTTTCAAACGCTTTTTGAGCAAAGTCATGACCGTCAACGTGCTCGCCTTTTAAACAAACAAAAATTTCATGAGAATTTATTGTGTTTGAATTATATGAAATTCCAAGTATATCAACATCTTTAAAATTTAGTACCTCAGCAGGTTCTACCTCTTTTATGATTTTACTTAATTCCATGTTTAATTCCCCGTATATGGTGATGTACAAATATTTTACTCTTAAATACCTGATTTGTTAACAACTTTTTTCTTATCAGGATTTAAGTTCATAATTTTAACAAGCTCAGTTGTAATATCTTTAAATATAGGCCCTGCGACCGTTGAACCCCATATAGCCTCACCGCCCGGGCTGTCCACCACGACATATACAAGAACCTTTGGGTCAGTAGCAGGCAAAAAACCTACCATTGAAGTATAGAGTTTATTTGAATATCCGGCGCCATTATCCAAGGGGCGTCTTGATGTACCTGTTTTTGCGGCTATATAGTACTCATCCATTTTTGCTATACTTTTACCGTTCTCCATGGATTGTACCAAAATTGAAGTTAAATCACGCGCCGATTGCTCGCTCATAACGCGTCTTTGTATTACTTTTTGAGGTAAAATTTCGGGAGAATATTTTATAACATGAGGCGTTATCCACACACCATTATTTGCAATTGCAGCAACAGCCGATGCCATCTGAATTGCAGTAACCGAAGCGCCGTAACCGTAACCCATGGCGCCATGAGTAGCCACATCCCAGCCTTTAGGAGAGGGTAAAATACCTGATGATTCCCCAGGGAGGTCAATTCCTGTTATTTCACCAAAGTTAAATGTTTTGAGAGTATCATAAAACTCTTGAGGGGTCATCATTTGAGCGACTTTTGCACTTGCTACGTTACTTGAGTGCTCAAAAAGATATACTAAATCAATCAGCCCGGGGTTTTTATTTCTGTCATAGTCGTAGTTTTTTATCTCCCACCAACCGATTTTCATTTTACCTGTGTCTAAAATTCTTGTGTTTTTATTAACCTTGCCGCTAATCATAGCGCAAGCTACCGTTATAACTTTAAATGTTGAGCCCGGCGGGTAAACATCCGTAATCGCCCAGTTTTTCATATCATTCATGGAATATTTCTGATAATTATTCGGGTCATAATACGGATACGCTGCAAACGCCAGAACTTCACCGGTTTTTGGGTCAAGAACAATAACCGCGCCTCTTAGTGCTTTTGTCTTTTGAACAGTTTTATTTAGGTATTTTTCACAAATATGCTGAACTGCAGAATCAATTGTTAAATTAAGCGTCTTACCCTTAATCGGAGCTGCAATATCTTCGGGATTTGTATTGAAATTATAAATAATATCGCCGTTTAGCGTTTTTTCGTAAGTAATGTTTTTATCAAAATACTCGAGATACTCTTTTGCAACATATTCTATCCCACCTGCAACATCAGCATCAGGATTATAATATCCAAGAATGTGCGAGGCCAGTGAACCTTGAGGGTAGACTCTCTTGTTTTTTACTTCAAGAGAAAGTTCCCTGAGCCTTTTTGCCTTAATAGCTTCAGCTACTTTTCTGTTAAGTCCGTTTTTAACCCTAATTACGGAGTCAGAAGAAGAAAGAGTCTTGGTAAGAGATGATACGGGAATATTAATCAGAGGAGATAAAATCTCAGCAAGCTCTTGAGGTGTATGGTCATAATACATAGGGTGAGCAAACAAGTCAAAAGAAGTATTGTCTGAAGCCAGTTTAAAACCGTTTCTATCAAGTATTTCACCCCTTAGGACAAAAAGCTTTGAAGAGCGTTGCTTTTTGGCGCGCTCTCTATAGTGTCTGATATCAAACACCTGAATTAAAAACAGATATATCAAAAGAACAGCTATAAAAGAACTGAAGAAAAACTGCAAACAACCGATTCGTTTGTCAAATTTTTTATACCTGTCTTTGCTCATATGACATTAATAACCCATAGACCAAGCTTTTTTCTGATTATTTTCTTGCTTATCAAAGTCAACACTTGGAATTTGCGCAGCCGAGAGTTCAACAACTTTTGTTGCTCTCTGCAGCATATTAGACTTAGCTACCGCCATATCAACATTGTAATATGATTGAAGATTATCAAGCTTATTTTGCAAGTCTTCGTTTTCATAATTCAGAGTAAGAGTTTCTTTTCTGATTTGATTAAGCTTAACTTCGCCCATAGTTACAAAATAGTAACTGACAAGACAAACCATAACAAGAAAACCAAGTAGTGAGCACAGTGCCCTGTTTACCCTGGCTATAGCCATTTCTTTGTATGATTTTTCCTTTACAAAATATCCGCTTATAATTTGATTATCACCCTGCACTCTCTGGCCTTGTCTTGATACAGGGATACTGCCTTCCAGAGAATGCTGCGCATTATGTACACGTCTTAGCGGCATGTTCGGGCGTTTTTTATTTTTATTATTTTTATTATCTCTATTAAAAGAAAGGGAACTCAAGTTTTCTCTCCTGAAATTTCAAACTCTTCTTGCAACTCTAAGTTTTGCGCTCCTTGACGGAGGATTTTCTTTTATTTCTTCTTCTGATGCACTGAGGGGCTTTTTGTTTACTAATTCCAACATCTTTCCTCCGCAACAACAGACAGGGATATTTCTATCACATCTGCAATTCAGAGAAAAATTCCTCAATACCGACTTTGCCACCCTATCTTCCAAAGAATGGAAAGTCAACACACTTATTATAGCACCAGTGTCTAATAATGTAACCACTTCTTTCAATGTATTTTCAAAATTTAACAACTCGTTATTTACTTCAATTCTAATTGCTTGAAACACGCGCGTTGCGGGGTGAATTTTAGAATTTACATGTGGCGTGGATTTCTTAATAACATCAACCAATTCTAAAGTAGTATTAATTGGTCTTGAATTCACAACAGCACGCGCTATCCTTTTAGAGAAGTGTTCTTCACCGTATTTTGAAAAAATTTCCACAAGTTCGTTTTCTTTATATTTATTTACAACATCCCATGCGCTAAAATTTGAACTTTTGTCAAAGCGCATATCAAGAGGGGCATCTTTCATAAAAGAAAATCCCCTGCTTGCAGTTGTTAGTTGATGATATGAAGCACCAAGGTCAAAGATGATACCGCCCGTAATTTTTTCAATTCCTAAATCATTCAGGTTTTTTGCGATATTAACATAACTGTCGTTAACTATTGTAAGATTGTCATAGCAGCTCAAACGCACTTTTGAAGCGTTAATTGCATCCGTATCAACATCAAAAGATATTAATCTGCCTTTTTTTGAAATTTTCTTTAAAATTAACTCACTATGCCCGCCGCCGCCAAGCGTAGCATCGACAAAAATTTTGTCCGAACCGTCACAATTAAGAGCATTAACGGTTTCATTAAGCATGACTGTATAGTGGTTAAATTTTTCCATAAAAAAATTATACCCTAATCAAAAAATCTGTAGTAAAAAAGTGCAAATATTGCATGCAAAGCGTCTTTTGCCGTTATCTTTTTGCCATCGTTATAAGCTCTTCCAAGATATGAAATAGGCACTTCTTTTATTTTTATGCCTTTTTTGGATACTTTAGCCGTTATTTCAGGCTCAAATTCAAATCTTGTCGATTTAATTTTTATTCCGTCTAACGCCTCTTTTTTAAAGGCTTTATAACATGTTTCCATATCGGTAATTTTTGTACCGTATAAAATATTTGTCAAAAAAGTTAAAAAATTGTTTGCAATAAAACTCAAGAACAAAAAAGAGCCTCTTGAGTTTTTATCGGCAAGTCTTGAACCATATACAACAAGTTCATCCGAGTCAATTAATAAAGGCAGCAGCTTATTATAGTCATTTGGATTATATTCTAAATCAGCATCTTGAATTATTACAATATCAGCATCTGACTTAGATAATGCCGTTGCAATTGCAGCACCCTTGCCTTTGTTTTTTTCATGCAAAAGCACAAGATGATTTTTACATCTGTCAGAGAGCAAAATCTCTCTTGAAGAATCAGTTGAAAAGTCGTCTACCAGTATTAATCTTTTTTTTAAAGAACAAAAATCTACCTGCTCAAGAACACTTAAAATATTCTCAAGTGTTTTTTCTTCGTTGTAGACAGGAACTATTATATCAATCGTTTTTGCCATACAAAAATATTATCAAAAGTTTTTAAAAAAGTTAAATTGTTAATATTTCTGTATCCCCTGAGCACTGCCCGATGAAATTGCCTTACCCTCCCTGTAGAGAAAAATACCGGTATATGTATAAACAACACCTACGCTAATATCGCCCGTATCCAGATTATCAATATTAACAAGAGCAATTAACGCGGGCGCACCAAGTTTTGTAAAAGAACTTTTTATACTATAGTTTCCATTTGAACCGCTTAGTATAAAATTTGTATCAGAAAGGTTCACAAGCCCTGCACTTTTCTTTAGCGCTTGTTGAGCTGCTGATATAATCTCGCTTTCAACTTTTGTGTTTTGGGCCTTTATTTGTACATTTGCTATTATTTCATTCGCAATATTTGTAACGCTGAATTGAGCACGCCAATACAGGGTAAGCTCAATAATAGCAAGAAATATAGACATAATAACTATAAAAACAAAGCTAAACTCTATAACATTTTGCGCTTTTAGTTTCATAAATTAATCATTTTCTTTAAACGGTCAAATACTGTTTTTTTGTCTATATTAGGATAAATTAAAGATTCTTTATGATACTTATCATATTCATCAATAATATTAAAAGGGAGCGACTCACCTTTTGCAAGGATATTTGCTATATCTTCAAGGTAACTGTCCTGCTCATCTCTATAGAGCGAATCCTTAGCTCTTAAATCTTCATCTGCTTCAAAGTGGACAAGCGCGTGGAAAACAGCACCCAAGGTCGGATCGGCAAGGTTCTTTGGGTATTCCTTAAGCGCCTCAAGAACAGTCATTTTGCCTGTCAAAACAGCCAAAACAAGCTCTGACACTTTCTTTCTATCCTTGATATATGATGCAGGAGAACCGTTATCGCTCATAGGCTACTTTACCAGTGCAACAGGAGTATCTTTCTCGCACATAGACTTTGTAATGTGCATCAGTTTTGTCATATCACCATTGCAGTACTGTGTTGCAATTTTCTTTAATGAAGTGATAATAATATCAGAATTTGAATAAGCGGTGCGATAGAAGAACTTTTTACCGTGTTTAATCCTTAATAGCACTTCTTTTTCAAATAACCTGTCCATTACTGTTTTTATAGTGGTATAAGCGCGCTTTGTAGAATCTGTTTTTGATAAAAACTCATAAACTTCTTTTACGGAGTTTTTATATACGCCTGACTTCTCAAGCTCCCACATAGCGTTTAATATTATGCTTTCTAATGACCCATGTTTAAAATTCATATCATTATCCTTTTTTTGTCTAAATGGTAAAATAAAAAAATTACTCAATCAATATCTTGTTTTGAAATGTTCCGCATCAAATCTTACATCATTTGGCCCGACATCGGTTTTATCTTTAACCTGAAATCTGTATCCGGTCGTGTTTACCGTTGAATTGTCTTTATATATATAAACACCTGATTTTGTAACACTTACCGGTGAATCTTTCTTATTCATTGTCTGAGAGCTGTTTGTTCTTTGCATTAAATCAGAAACCTTGTGTCCCGGCATGGCGTGAGTATTTATAACTTTTGCAGCATCCGAACAAGCGTACAAAGGCAAAACAAATAACAGTAGTAAAGCTGCTGACAACACACGATATAAAATATTTTTAATAGCTTCAACCATCATAATCTATTACTACTATTATAACACTTATTTAGAATTTTTAAACCGAAGAGAAAATATTTTTACAAAAATATCTTAATGATGTACAATTGTGCAAAAGGAGTAAATTATATGAACATAGGGATTTTATACGTAGCAACAGGCAGATATATTTGTTTTTGGGATGAATTTTATACAAGCGCCAAAAAATACCTTTTCCCTAATGATAATCTTAAATTTTTTGTATTTACCGATGCGGAAAAAATTGAACACCAAGATAATAATGATGTGGTTAAAATATATGCAAAATCTTCAGGATGGCCCGAAAGCACCTGTGATAGATTTTCATTTTTTGCAGACAATGAAGAACTCTATAAAGATATTGACTATTTGTATCACTTTAATGCAAATATGAAATTTGTTGACACAATTGACCATGAAATAATACCAAAAGAAGAAAACGGCTACATTTGTGCTACCCTGTGGCTAAATCACAAGCTAAAGGGTAATCCTGAAAAATACCCGTACGACAGAAATCCAAAGTCTCTTGCCTATATTCCATACGGCGAGGGTAAACATTACTTTATGGGCGGAGTCCACGGCGGCCGCACAAAAGAATATCTCCAAATGTGCCGTGCTCTTGAAAATAATATGAAAGAAGATTTTGCAAACGGAGTGATGGCTGCTTGGCACGATGAAAGTCATATAAACAAATATCTTTTAGACAAAAATCCGCTTATTATACAACCTCAATATGCAATACCTGAGAATTGGAAGTTTAAGGGATACACAAAAAACATAAAAGGTCTGCTGCTTGATAAAAAACATTGGAGATACGGCGGCATTGACTATTTAAGAGGCATTACAGACACAAAAATTACACCCTTTAAGTATTGGATGATTAAAATAGCAAAAATACTAAAAATCAAAGTCTAGTATTCGGATTTTTTAACAATTCTCATAAAATCATTAAGTCTGCGTTTTCTAAAGAAAAACAGCGGGTACATTTTTATATGCCACAATATCTGACAAAACCACTTGTGCATAAAAAGTACTTTTCTTTTTTGTGCTTGAAGTTCTTTAGTTTTTCCAAGCTCTGTCATGGAAAGGTATTTCCAAAAAAGCTCTCTATATACATTATAAAAACCAATCTGCCATGGTTTAATGCCTGCAAAGTGAGCGATTACAACGTCTTTTTCATTTGAAAAATAAAAATTCGGAGATATGAAGTTATATTTTTCATCCATTTGCTTAACTTTGCCTTTAAGCACATTATTCAAAACATCTTGGTCTGAGAATAAAAGGTTTTTAAAATTAGACTTCAGATAATCAAAGAGCTTTTCTTCGATGTTGTCACGACGCATTTTGGCAAGGTCAAAAAGACAAACACCGGCATTAAAATAAAAATTTATACCATTATCCTCCATGCCCATTCTTTTCATATGTCCCTTATAGCAAGAATCAGGAACACAAGCAGCATATTGATTTTCTAAAAGCTCGGTTGAAAAGAACTCTGCAAGACTCTTTAGAACAATTAAGTCACAATCCAAATACAAAACTCTATCTACTTCACTTAAAATAGAGGGTAAAGACAACCTGTATAAAGTCGGCAAAGCCACATGAGGACATGCTGAATTATTAAAATAGGGAGCATAATTTGCACTGTCTACAGGACAAAGCTCAACCCCGTCATAACTTTCTAAAATCTTTTTAGACTCATCACTTAATGATGAATGCAAAATATAAAACTTATACTCATCATCGGGATTTTTATTGGAAAGTGCACTCAAAATAACATTTGAGGCATATTTTACATAGTTATCATCCGTCGATAAACACACATTAATTCTATTCATAAGTAAATACTACCACAAAAACAAAATCATTTTGTCATGTTTTTTGACCTTAGCTGCCTATGGAATGTTATGGCAAATCTGTGAGCTTCATCCCTTATTCTCTGAAACAAATGCAAAGCAGGAGAATTTAGCGGGAAGATAACAGGTTTTGAACAGTTTGGCAAAAATACCTCTTCTTCTCTCTTTGCAAGAGAAACAATATCTAAGTTTAGCCCCATTTCTTTCATTACCTCGATTACACTTGAGAGTTGCCCTTTGCCGCCATCAATTATTATTAAATCCGCTGGCTCAATTTCACCTTTTTTAATTCGTAAAAATCTGCGCCTTAGAATTTCTCGCATGCTCTTAAAATCATCCACCTCACCTTTTTCAATAGTGCGAAGCTTATATTTTCTGTATTTAGACTTCTTTGGCATACCGTTTTCAAAAAATACACCCGAAGCAACTGTATTTGTTCCTTGAATATGAGATATATCGTAGCATTCAATAGTATGAGGAAATTTTCTTAGTTTTAATTTTTCCATCAAATACGTTCCGACTTCATTGTATTCGTTTTGAATAACGGTAAGCTCTTTTAATTTTGCCTGCTCAAGGTTAAAGGCGGCAGTATTTTGAGCCATATTCAGCATTTCTTTGTCGCGCTGAGATTTTGCCTCGTTAATTACAACTTTTTTACCCAGCCTGTCGCTTAGCCACTTTTGGTACAGTTCAATGTCATCGGGCAGCATAGAAAGGGTGATTTTTGTAGGAATTTCAGTATCTGTAATAATCCCGTAGTATTCTCTTAAAACCGCATAAATTATTTCACTTAAATCGCTCACCTGAGAATTAGCAATGTGAGAGAAAGTAAAGTCTTTTTTATTTATTAATCTTCCCTGTCTAACTTGCAAGATACTTACACAATAAAGCGCTTCAGACTTTGCAATACCGACAAAATCCTGATTAATTCTTGTATTTTCACTGACCACTTTTTGCTTTTCCATGGTCTTTTTAATGTCGTTATAGCTGTCACGATATCTGGCTGCTTTTTCAAACTCAAGATTTTCAGACGCCTTTTTCATCTCGTTTTCTAAAACTTTTAAAAGCTCGTTTTGTCTGCCGGATAAAAAAAGCTCAACATCCTTTAGGATTTTTTTATAATCTTCACTTGAAATCAACTTCTGACAAGGTGCGCTGCACTGACCTATGTCATAATACAGACAAGGTCTTGAGCGAAACTTTGGCGTCTTGCATTTTTTTAGGGGAAATATTTTGCCAAGCGTTTCAAGGGTGCAATACATTGCCCTTGAATCAGTATAAGGGCCAAAGTACTTACCCTTAAGCATATTTTTATTGGCTTTTCTGACCACCGTAATTCTCGGGTATTCTTCATCAGTTATAAGAAAATAGGGAAATTTTTTATCATCTTTTAGTAAAACATTATACTTTGGCTTATGTTTTTTAATTAATTCAGACTCTAAAATAAGCGCTTCAATTTCACTGTTTACAACAATACATTCAACTCTCACAATCTGAGGCACCATAACCTGAAGTTTGGGGGATTCTTTTTTGCCCACAAAATAACTATTTACACGATTGTAGAGGTTTTTTGCTTTGCCGATATAGATAATTTCACCCGTCTTATCAAAATACTGATAACACCCCGGGAGTTTTGGCATAAGTTTTATTTGCTGTTTAATATCAGTGCTCATCAATAAGTATTTTATCACCAATTTTAAAATCAAAGCACTTGTTTACAACTTCAAGTGTATAAGTTGAATTAAAAACAGGTTTTAAAATTGAAAATGGTGGAATATTACATTTATAAGCTATCACTCTAAAATCACCGTCAAGAAAAATTGCATCAAACTTAAAAAACACAAAAAACGAGTGAATCCAAGGAGCGTTTTTAAAAATCAAAACCTTCTGACAATTAGGCTTTTTTAGAAACATTAACCCAAAAAGCCTGTCAAAAAAACCTAGAGCAAATTTGCACTCAGAGCAAATTAAATCATTATTCAAAAAAAGTTTAACATTTTTCGCCATAGACACTAGAAATTTCAAAAACATCTGATATAATAAAAATATATATTACTATGTTTGTAGTAGACATCAATCGCATACATTAACTTTTCATCTCTAAAAGGAAATTATTACTAACTAGCCAAGGAGGCATAAATGATACTTGAATACAAAATAGATGAACTCAATGTTCAGAGCGCATGGCTAAAAACGCTCTATGATTTGGTTGATGAGCTCAACTGCAAATGTCAGACATTCTTTGAGGAAAGTTATAACCCAAAGATGAAATGCTTTGGCTCGGTTAGAATAGTTAAAATCATAGGCTCAAACTCAATGTTAGGCTGGTTAAAGCTGCGCATGGAAAGATACACACACTTTGTAGACTCGCTTAATTCGCAAAGTACAAACTTTACAACATCATTTAACGAAAATGAATAACAAAAAACCGCCTCACAAAAAGGCGGTTTTTAAATTTTTAAATTACTTAAGCAAGTTTAAATTCAATATTTAAAATTTGATTTGTTGAGTAATTTTTTTGTAATTCTTGAATAACTACATTTAATTTTTCTTTACCTAAAGTAAGCTCAATAACCGCATCACGGTTGTTTCTGGTATTCATTTCAAACTCATGAGCACATACTTGAATGTTTTTTGACTCCATTCCCTTACCGTAAACAGTCGCAGGAACAAGACCAGCAGCTCTTAATTGACGGGGGTTTTTATCCGCTTCGCGCTCTTGAGCGTTTAATTTGATGATGGTAGTTTCAGCCATTTTATTAATCTCCTAAAAATATTACTTTGATGTTATTCTATTATATGTAGTAAAAAGAAAAATGCAATTTAACCATGAAAATTATTTCAAAAAACTTTGTAGAACAGGAAATAAAAAACACCGGTTTTAGCCCCGAGTACGTATCTATAGGCGCAAATAAGCATAAATTTTTAAATATAAAAATATTTGACCTAAGGGCGCTTGAGGCAAATATCCTAAAACAAACCGCCCTATCTTGCGACTGTGATTGTGCCGTACACAAAAACTCAATTGACTGCAAAGTGGAAAAAACGGACTGCGTGCTAAGCGGCAGCTATTCTCAGCTTATTGAAGTATCAAAAAAATTAAGAAAACAACCGCTTTCGCTTCCAAAATTAAGCGATGAAATTTTAAATATGATACTTCATTCAAAACATCAGGCAAAAAGCGAAATTATGGGTATTTTAAATCTGACAGAGGACTCTTTTTCAGACGGCGGAGAGTATCCGGACTACAATAGTGCTTGTGCTCAGGTTGATAAAATGATACAAGAAGGTGCAAAAATAATAGATATAGGCGCAGAAAGCACCCGCCCCGGCGCATTGAGCGTAAACCCCGACATTGAAACAGAAAAAATAATACCTGTCATCAAATACATAAAAGAAAAACATCCAAGCATGCAAATAAGTATTGATACAAGAAATTCAAAAACGGCACTTGCCGCCCTAAAACTCGGTGTTGATATTATAAATGATGTATCGGGCTTAAGGTATGACAAGGATATGGCAAAAACCATTGCTCAATTTGACGCCAAAGTTGTAATTATGCACTCTCGCTCAAATCCATCCGATATGGATAACATGTGCAATTATAAAAATCTTGTTGATGAAGTTTATGGGGAACTTAAAACTCAATGTAAACTGGCACTTGAGAGTGGGATTAAAGCACAAAATATTATTATTGATGTAGGTTTTGGTTTTGCAAAAAATTATGAGCAAAATATTGAACTTATGCAAAGAATAGAAGAGTTTAAAAGTATGGGCTATAAAATGCTTGTCGGAACTTCAAGGAAGAGATTTTTAAGACAATTAGCAAATGTTGACAATCCAAAAGATGCAGATGACATAACAGCATACACCAGTGCTTATTTTGCCCAAAAAGGAGTAGACTGCATAAGGGTACATAATGTCAAAAAAAATATTGAGGCAATCAAGTTTGGAACAATTTTTACTCAATAAAAAACTTGCAGTCAGAATTTGATTTTTTAGATTTTAGAACCCTTTGAAACACCTCACTAAAAGGAACAATTGGAGTAAAAGAATATCCGCAATCCTCGCTTAACTGTGCACCCATCATAAAAATTTCTTCCTGCGGGTAGTTTCTGCAAATTTTCGCCCTGTGTTTATGGATTTTACATTTTCTTGTTTCCAAATCGAGATTATTACACCTGAACACAAGACCCGTGTCGTCCTTATCAACAACCTCTAAATCTTCATAAAAAGAATGCATGGTCTTTAGTTTTTTAAACAATTCCTCGTCTTTTATTATATTTTTGCCATGTTTAACATAAATTTTTTCACAACAACGCCCGCAACAGTTGCACTTACCGCTGCGGTAATATTTACGCCTTAAAATTTTCAGGTAATAAAACCGTTTTATTGAGACAAAAAGGTTATGAAGCAAGCTCATTTAGGAAATCTTCATTTGAAAGCAGTGAAAAAATAGCCTCATCATCATCGATTGATATCTCGCCGCTTAGCGCCTTTGAGATTACAAGAGCATCAGCACTTGTGTCATCTTGGTCGCTTAGAGCAAGCTCGGTGAACTTTTTCACGTCTCTTTCTCTTTCATAGAGTTTTATAGCAGTGTCTGATATATTTGACTCATCTACAAATAAATCGTTATCACTTGTATTGTAAGCGTTAGAAACTCCAAGAGAAGAAATTTTACTTATACTGTTATTTGAAAGTGCCTCACTGTGGTCGTTAGAAATTCTATCCAACATATTCCCAAGTCCTTATTCATTCACATGTATAGTATCCAATATTTAGATTAAAATTGTATCAATCTTTAGGTCTATTTTTTTAAAAATATTATACTAAAGTGCACTCATAAGGACAAATCCTGAAAGGACATTACTGTTTGCACTATAATGACGCTTTTTAACGGCGTCCGAGGAGTTGCCCTCAACAGTATCAAAACTTCCGTCAGAATAGACTTTTGTTACAATACCTGTGTGCGATGCCCCGTTTCTTTTTTGAATCATGATATCACCGGGTTTAACAGAAGAGGCAATAGCTGATGCTCTGTTTGAATTTGATGCGGTATCTAAATACACACCCTTGCTTTTGCCCCAAGACTGTAATCCGCTAACCGCGGAAGAGCCAAATCCCGAGGGAACTTGTAAACCTTTAGCTTCATATGCACGTTTTGTAATTGATGTTACAAAGTCAGCACACCAGTGTTGTGAAGCACCGCCGGGTGAAAACTCGGCATTGCCTTGTGCATCGGAATTTATAACACCAACAAAAGAAAGTCCCAACTGTACAGCTACATTACCAACATCAGACGATGTGTTTATACTTGTTATGTTGCCAACACCGGAATCATAAGAACTATTGAGGTCTGCAGCCTGCGAAGAAAGCGCATTAATTTGAGCAATTGAGGCTTGCGAACTCAACAAATCCTGCTGCATTTGAAGCTGAATGGATGAAATTTCCGAAGTAATAGATTGAATTTGATTATACAGTTTTAATTTTGAACTTCCAAGTTTGTTGAATTGACTGATAATTTCCGATGTTTCAACATCTTCATTGCCCATCTGAGATAAAAGCGAACTTCTTTCAGACTCAACTCTTTGTATTTCAAGTTTTATATTTTCAATCTCTTGTTTACACTGTTCAATCTGCATCATATACATTTGCTGTGTTAGCGCACTTTGACTTTCAATGAGGCTAACAGGGTCGGATGAATCAATTTCAAGAGATTGCAAATCATTTTCAGTCTCATTAAGCTCGCTCAAAGAAGCAGACTTCGGTTCATTGACAGTTTTTGAAGCTGTTTGACCGGTCAATGTATTTGCAACTTTAGTTATATCAGGTACACCTTGCATTAAAAAAATCCCATTTCCTACATGGTATTTATCGGGATAAAAATTAAAAACTTTATAACAAATGTAAGGATGTTAAGAAATATTTTTGTGATATATTAAAAACCATAGGAGAGAAAAATATGGAAAATCAAAAACGCGTATTACTTTGCATCCTTGACGGATGGGGCATTTCAACAGATACCAAATCAAATGCTATAGAACTCGGCAAAACGCCAAATTACGATAAATATCTAAAAACCATGCCGCACACACAAATTCATGCTGATGGTAACAATGTAGGGCTTCCTGAGGGGCAAATGGGCAACTCTGAAGTCGGTCACTTAAACATTGGCGCAGGAAGAATTGTTTATCAGGAATTAACAAGAATAAACAAAGCCATAAAAGAAGGTGAGTTCTTTAAAAATGAAGAATTTTTAAATGCGATAAATCATGTAAAGAAAAATAACTCATCTCTTCATATCTACGGGCTTGTTTCAACAGGCGGTGTGCACAGTTCAATTGAACACTTAAAAGCGCTTATAAAAATGGCTGCTGATAACGGCTTAAAAGATGTTTATGTTCACGCTTTTCTTGACGGTCGTGACACTCCTCCACAGAGCGCTGAAGAATTTTTAGCAGAAATAGAAGATACACTTAAACAATATAATTTGCCACCAATAGCCTCCGTTATAGGCAGATATTGGGTAATGGACAGAGATAAACGCTGGGAAAGGGTAGAGAGAGCGTACAACGCTCTTCTTCTTGGCGAAGGTAACAAAGCTCAAAGTGCAATTGAGGGTCTAAAAGAATCCTACAAAAACGGCAAAAACGACGAATTTGTTGAGCCCATTGTTGTAGGCGGCAAAAGAATAGAAAATAACGACGCGGTTATTTTCTTTAACTACAGACCCGACAGAGCAAGAGAAATCACAAGCGCTATCGCACTTAAAGACTTTGACGGCTTTAAAAGAAAAGCAGTGAGGGACAATGTTTATTATGTATGCATGACACAATACGATGAAACATTCCCGCTAAGTGTCGCTTTTAAACCTGAAAGACTAAAAAATATCTTAGGACAGGTGCTTGATGATAACAATGTAAAAGAATTCAGAACCGCAGAAACCGAAAAATATGCACACATTACATTTTTCTTTAACGGCGGAGAAGAAGTTCCTTTTAAGCTTGAAACAAGAAAACTTGTCGCTTCGCCTAAAGTTGCAACATACGACTTAAAGCCTGAGATGAGCGCTTATGAAGTATGTGACAACGTACTTGAAGCACTGTCAAATAAAGACTACGGCTTTATCCTTGTAAACTTTGCTAACCCTGATATGGTCGGTCATACAGGCGTTATGAAAGCTGCAGTAAAAGCGGTTGAGGCGGTTGATGAATGTGTAGGTAAAATTGCACAAAAAGCGCTTGAAAATAACGTAGAGATGATTATAACCGCAGACCACGGTAATGCCGAGTGGATGTACAACGAACAAACCCACTCGCCGCAAACTGCTCACACTACAAACCCCGTACCTTTTATACTTGTAACAAACGATATGAAAGATGCAAAACTAAAAGACACAGGAGCACTATGTGACATTGCACCTACCGTACTTGACCTTTTGAACATTAAAAAACCTGCAGAAATGACAGGTGAAAGCTTAATCAAACACTAAATAATTTAAAAACACCCCTTTAATTTAAGGGGTGTTTTTTATGCAATAAATTACAGCTAAAACACCTGTCAAAAGTACAATTACACTGACTATTTGAGCAATAGGCACAGAACCCACATTTAGCACGCTATCTGTTCTTATGCCCTCGATTAAAAATCTGCCTATTGAATATAAAATTAAATAAGAAAAGAAAATAAGCCCCGAGCGTGTTTTTTGATATTTCCTGACAACAAAAAACAAAATCAAAAATACAAATATACACCAAAGTGACTCATAGAGGAAAGTCGGGTGAAAGTAACTGTAGCTAAAATATTCTACAGGGCGATACATCGGAGCAATGTAGAGTTTCCAAGGTAAATCACAAGGAGTACCAAAAGCCTCCGAGTTAAAGAAATTACCCCACCTGCCAATTGCTTGTCCCAAGACAAGCCCGTATGTTATAACATCTGCATAGCTTAAAACAGGTAAATTTTTCTTTTTTAGATAAATAACACCTGCTACAAACCCGCCTAATAGTGCACCATGGATAGAAATGCCCCCATGCCAGAGTGCTAAAATTTCAGACGGGCGAACAAGGTAATAATCAAGATTTAAAACAACATAGTACAATCTTGCACAAATCACCCCAAAGATGATTAACACAGGATATAAATCCAGCAAAACATCGGTACTTACCTGCGGATAAAACTTTTTTGCAATTTTATTTATGCAAAAAACTGCGCAGATGATTGCAAGAAAAATCATCACGCCATACATTCTTACTTCAAAAGCTCCTACGCTAAAAACCGTAGATAAGGGAGATGCAAACATTACTGTTGTTCTTCCGCACCGTTTGTTATTTCATATTTTTGAGCGTATTTAGATGCAGTTTCTTCCAAATACCCAACCTGAGCCAAAATATCTTCTCTATCTTGTGACTGCGGTTTTAGTTCTAAATATTTATTATAAGATTTAACCGCTTCTTGTAAAAGATTTACCATATACAGAGCATCTTCTTTGCTTATATTTTTTAAATCAGAATACTCATCATCAGAAACAACTGCAACCTCAACTTGGTTTTCATCATCAGTATCTTCAAGCACTTTTAGTGCGTCGCTTTCTTGAGCAACCGCAAGAGAATAATAAGAATCCGCAAAATCGGGTTTTATTTTAATAGCTTCTTTTAGCTGCTCTTGAGCTTTTTTAAAGTCTTGAGCGCTAATGTAGGCAACTCCTAAGTTGTATCTTGTTTCAAACACGCTGCCGTCAAGGTCAACGCTTGATTCAAGTCTTGAAATAGCGCTTTGAAAATCGCCTTTTTGCATATATTCTTGAGCTTTATTATTCAGTTCCTGAATTGCAATATTATTTATACAAGCGCTGCATAGGACGCTTACAAATAAAATCGCTAAAAATAATGTCAGTTTTCTCATTTTTTATTCCTTTTTGTGTTAAATTTTATAATCAAATTTTAATTCTATCAAGTATGTAAAGTTTTATTTTTAACCTGTACAATCGGTCTAGTTCAACCAGTTAAAGCTCTTCACATAATCATCAGAATTCAGCTTTCCTTTAATTTTTGCCAAAAATAATCTGTAGTCATCTCCTGATATTTCAATTAGAGGAATTTTATTTACGTTATCTATTATTTGTTTTTTTGCACCCTCTTTTATCTTATTACCCGTTAATACATTGAATAAGGAATTAATTGAGGCATTGCCAAATCTGCCTAAAACATTGCTGACATTTTTTGATAATCTGCCTAATATTTCTATGTCGGCATCATCATTAATAATGTCATAGTTACCATAAATAAATAAGCTCAGGTTTTTACCCTTTGAAAATATTTCAAGCGAATTTATTTTTGCGCTGGCAAGCTTAAAATTACCCCTAATTGTTGAAAATTCACCTGTTTTGTAGGGCGTTAACACTTCAATCAGGTTATTTAGTGTCAGTCCGAATAATCCGCTTTTAATGAGATTACCTGCTCTTAAAAGATATTCCAAAGAGCCCAGTTTTGGCATTTTACCCTCGTTTACGCTAAATTCTACTCTGCCGTTGACAAATTTTATATCCTCCGGACTTTGCGGCACCTTACCGCTTAGGTTAATCTTTGCATTTGCTCTGCCAAATATTTGATTTTTAAGTCCCAAGAAACTATCTGAAAGTAAATTTGCATCACAGTCATAAACAAGAGAGTCAATATCAAAAAGCAGCGATACAACGTCAAACTTACCCTTTGAAACAACCTTGCCTCCTGCAATATCAAACTCTATATTATCAATATTAAACTCAAAACCTGTAGGATTAGAAAAACTTGCTTTCATATCCGTTGCTTTTATGTTGTTAAACTCAACCACATCAGCAAAAGCACTTCCTTTTAGCACTACAAGGTCTTGCGGTCTAAAGACAATAGGCTGGTCGGGAACTATGTCGGATGAACCTCTAGGAATTTGAGAAATTCCCTCAAACAAACCTGACAGACTTGTTTTTTTGGATTTTATATCGAGATTGTTTAACACAATAGGAAAAGTCTGTTTATTTTTTATATCGGCTGTTATATCAACGTCAGAATCAAAAGTTTTTCCTCTAAACATTGCATGGATGACATCTTTTTTGATATCAAAATCCATATCGTTAATTTTTGTGTTATAAAGAGGAATATTGATATCCCTAAATTTAATTTCTCCGGTCGCATGTGGCATAAGGACATTGCCGTTTAAGCGCATATCACAACTAAACTGACCTTGTTTAAGAACTGATTTTTTAAATATTACATTAAAAATCCTAGCGGTAAGCGGACTTGGTGTAACTATATGCAAATTATCAAAAGAGAGCTTAGCTGAATTTGAAACCACTTTTCCATCGACCTTTAGAGCAGTTACTGCCGTAGGCTTGTTATTAAGCGAAGTAACGTATTTTATATACTTAGCATCGTTTATTTTTGCAGTGTTTTTTGAAAAATCAATTTTTGCATCAAACTCTCTATCATAGTTCAAATCGCCAAGATTAGCGCCCATATATGAAATATCGGTATCTTTTGGCAGCTCTAAATTGGTAAATAACGAATAATCATTTAGCCCGCCTTTTATTTTACCTTTTAAAATTACCTCACCTCTGACCTTTAGCGGATATGTTAAATACGGGTTAATAAGCTTATCTGCAGCTACTTCGTCTATATTTGTGGTAAATGTTGCACTAAAGACAGGGTACTTACTCAGGTAATTTTGAACTGATGCATTAAAATACAAAGGAGTATTGCCGTATGCAAAATTAAGTGCGTCAATTATAAGTTTATTGCCCAAAAACTTTATCCCGCCGCTTTTTAAAACAAGAGAAAGCTCTTGTTTGGAGTTATATGCACTAACATTATCAAAAGTGATACGCCCCCTTGGAATATTCTTTTTAACATTAACATCAATATTTGCACTGCCTTTATAATCCGTAAAATCGGACAGTAAAGACTTAAAGAAAGCAATATTAGTATACTCCGACATTCCACCTAAATTACTCATTGGAACTGATTGTGCCTTAAGTGCAAGGTTTAGCTGCGGTTTTAAGAATATATTTTCCAGCGTACCATTAGAGTAAATATTTGAATTAAATACCGAAATATTAGAATTTTGTATTTTTATCTTTTGTTTTTCGATTTTGTATGTGCCGCTTTTAAACTTTATATTTTTTGAAAATTCACTGTTCAGAGGTGCAAAAGAGCCGTCAAGAGAAAGTTTTGACAAATCCTTAAGACTAAATTGCACTGGAATTGTACCCTTGGCTGCAATTTTTGTATCAAAAATAAAATCAATAGCGCCCAGCGGCAGGTGATTTATTGCAAACTTTAAGTTTTTATCGTTAAAATAATTTTGCTCACGCACAAGCTCTAAAATGTCACTGTAGCGCATTTTCTCTGCATCAGATACAACATCAACTTTTACTTTTGTGTTTTTATCCGACAAATCGAGTTTATCAGGTGTTAAAATACCGTTAACCGCCACCCGAGAGTTTTTGTAGAGAGTTTTTAGATTAATTTTGTAATCCTTGTCAAAAATAACTTCCCCGTTAGTTGACGACACCTTAATATTAGGATAAATAACCGCAGCAACATTTTTAAATACGATATTACCTGCAGGTAAAATATCATCAAGAAAATCAAGCCCCTCAAGGCTTTTTGCTTTTCCTTTTAAAATAACACTAAGGTCACACTTTCCTTTTGCACTTTTTATTTTTGATAAATCGCCCGTTCTGGGTTTTATGAT
This sequence comes from Candidatus Gastranaerophilales bacterium, assembly GCA_944323335.1. GTDB lineage: Bacteria > Cyanobacteriota > Vampirovibrionia > Gastranaerophilales > Gastranaerophilaceae > Galligastranaerophilus. The sequence continues at coordinate 50,073 of CALUSB010000002.1, read as the reverse complement.
TTCACTTGTTTTTGCAGCTGCAAGCAAACTGTTGGCGGAAACATTTTTTACATCAGATTTTATATTAATATTCCCGTAATCATCAGCAAAACCTGAAATTAAAAATGTACCGTCAAAGATTTTTGCGGAAGTATTTACGATATTTATTACCTTACCGTTAAAATCAAGCTCAATTTTCCCATCAGACAAAGGAGCATTTAGCCCGTCTAAAGATGCTTTTATATTTTTACCAAAGAACTTACCGTCAACAAGAGCATCATAAATTGTGCCTTTTGCAACAATATGAATTTTTCCGCTGCCCTCAATTTTCATAAAAGGCAGTGGCCCAAGTTTAAAGCCAATTACTCTTTGAACGGGAATAAGATACTTATGAGCAAAAGCAAGATTTACGTTTTCAGAAGATATAATGTCATATTCGCCCGATTGTCTGCCATAGAGTTCTGATACACCCTTGACTTTGACATATTGAGAATTCGGAGCGTCAACTCTGACGTCTACTTTTACCTTATCACCGATAAAATCACACAAAGCAACAGCAGGAGAAAAACCTACGGGTTTACTAAACAGATAAATATCAAAAATCTTTAAACTTCCCGTAACATCAGGCGTTGTAAAGTTTTTTGAAATATTAAGTCCTCCCTCAACTCGGGCGTATGGGCGAGCTTTTATAAGTTCATTAATTACATCTGTTTTATAGACAACAAATCCCGCGGGCACAAGTTGCACAAGTTTTAAAAAGTCACTGTTATTGATTTTTATATCAAGATTTGGCGAGGGTTTTTTTGTTTTGTATTTTTTTATCTCACCTGAAAACTCGGTATTTATACCGTCCGATACAAATGACGAATCAGAAATAAGTACTTTATCATTTTCAAATTTAGTTTTAAATACTCCGTTAGAAATTCCCTCCAGCAGGATATTACTTTTTTTATTGTTATACGGAAATTCAACATCAATCGATTTTGTTTTGATGTTTGTCCTGTAAACACCCTCAATCTTTTTGGTATCAAAAGCAATATTGCCGCTAAATTTTTTAAATTTAATCGGAGAAAATTCATTTACATACGGGCTGATTGAAGATAAAGAAAAATCGCCAAATGACATATCCAGATAACTTTTATCTTCATCAATATGTTTAATTAAAGGCAGTTTCAAGTCTGATTTTAAAGACAATTCCGAAACATTGCAAACACTTGTGTTTAAGTCACAGATTTTAAATAAAGCACTAACATCAGACTTTATTTTTTTGTTGTCGGAATATTCAAAAATTCTAAAATTATCAGAGCTTAAAAGTACTTTTTTTGACTGTTTATAGTCTAAAAATTCTACATCTGCTTTATTTACATTTACTTTAGTATTAGAAAAACTTAGTTTAAGGGGAGTTTTTACCTCTTTTGGCAAAAATTTTTCAAAATCAAAAACAGAATTTTTATCTCTTGATACGTTAATTTTGAGCTTGTCAGACTCAAACTCCGCTACGGATAACTTTTTAAATAAAAAAGGAAGAACCCTTACTCTTAAGTTGGGTTTACTTGCGGCAAAAAAAACTTTATTCTCGCTTTTTATGCCCACTTTAAGGTCATTTGCCTTTATAACAAGCGACAGGTCAGGCATAGTCTTAATAGCAGGCTTTTCAAGAAGGATATCAAGTCCGGTTGCTTTTTTTATCGATGATTGTATTTTTTCAACATCCAAAAAAGAGGTAACAATCAACCCTAAAGATAAATAAAGAACAATAATAAGGGCTATAAGACCCCCCAGTGTTATTAAAATCTTTTTTAAATTGTTTTTAAGCCAAAAAACCATGGTAATAATTATATATTGTAAATTTAATACAGTAAAAATTCTTCATATTTATTAATTTCTTTTTGCAAAAGTGAAAAAATAGCTTAATATTATAATTATGAAAAGAATAGTTGTTTTAGCAATAGCCGCTCTGGCAGTATTTATATCAATCTTATCAACTAGTGCTCAAAATATGGTAAAGCTTGATAAGGGCGCTTTTGTACTTGTTAATGCCAAAAAAGTACTCTCAACGGAAACCCTGCAAGAAGGCGACAGGGTGTATTTTGTATCACCTGCGGATGTTTGGGTGAATGAAACCAATATTGTACCCAAAAACTCTGTTTTTGTAGGATATGTGAGTATGCTAAAAATGCCTGTAAAGGGGGTAAATGCGGCAATCAGTTTTAAAATAACTCACATCATTCTGCCCGACGGCACAACAAGAGAATTTGAAGGCAGAATAAGCAACGGAACAAGCGACATATTAGGCGGAGAACTTGCCCCGCCCGCCTCATACAATAAAATGGCACATCTTTATCAATCAAGGTGGCACTGGTCAGGCACAACCCAGTGGGTGCCTAGCGGAGAATATGAGTACGGACAGCACAGAGGGGTTGCACCGGGACAAAAATTGTTTATAATTTTAGATAAACCATACTATTGCGAAGAAAGATTTTAATTTTTACAATACTTATTAAACTTTACTATCAAAATTTATATTGTATATTAAAAAAAGGAGGAGACATGGGAAATATACTTAAAAGAGGTGTATGCTTTGCACTACTTAGTTCTTGTGTATTTTGTTTAAGCGTATCTTATGCAGCTTCAAACTACTCTTACGATGTTTCAAACAAACAGTACAGCTCACTTAAGGGTAATGTTGTTTTTATTCCTGCAGGCACAAAAACAAGCGCTGTTTTATCACAAGCACTGAATTCTCAAACCTCAAGCGAGGGCATGAGTGTTTTTGCAACTCTGGATAAGAATTTTGTCTACAATTCAACAACCATAGCTCCTGCGGGTTCAAGCGTGAACGGCACAATTGTAAAATGCAAAAGAGCAGGAATCGGTAACAGAAACGGACAAATCCAAATCCGTTTTACAAATATAAGAACACCTCAAGGGTATAACATCCCAATAACCGCTACAATTGCAACAACTGACGGCAGCGGAATTTTAAAAGGCGGAGCCACAATGGATAGCGCCAAAGACTACGGTAAAAATGCCGCAATAGGTGCTGCAGGCGGAGCTATTATGGGGACAATAATGGGGCCGCTGTCAGGTGGCGAAGTAGGTAAAGGTGCAGTGTATGGCACAGCGGTAGGTGGAGGCCTCGGGCTTTTAAATGCTGCAAGACAATCCGGTGAAGATGTTGAAATACCCGCTAATGCAACCATTGAGCTTTACTTTGACCAACCCGTTACAATAAGCGCACCAAGCGGTTATTAATAAAAATAGTAAATCGGCTAATTTATTTTAAAATAATTTATTCGACAATTAACCCAAAAGTACAACAAACGAGAAAATATGACACAACTTAGAAACAGATTTAATATTGACGATTTTGACGACACATTAGATGGTGAAATAAAAACACTTCCTAATATGTTTGATGATTATAGCGACGAAGTATCAATGAGAAACTCTCTTTTGCTCTCTGCCATACTTCATCCTCTTGTCTTTTTTATCATCTGGGCGCTCATAGCTTATGCGATAAGCTTGAATTTAATCCAAAAACCACAGATGAAACCAAGAGATATTGAATTTGTCATAACTCAAAACGAGGCAATGCCTATAAACAAAAACACAAAATACCGCTCTGACAAAAACTCAAGAGCAGGCGGAAAACATGACCCAAAAAGGGTTGTATCAATGCCGAGCGCTCCCTCAAAAGCTACTAAAAAATCCGTAGCTTCCCCCTCTTCTGCGCCTAAAAAAGTACAGCAGCCCAAAAAACAAGCGCCCGCGCCGCAAAAAACTGTTACAAAGCAGGTGACACAAAAACCTGTGCAAAAAGCTCCCGCAAAACCGCAACCTGTTAAAGCTCCGTCTCCGAGCTTTAAACCGAGTTTTAAACCGTTGGTTGCACCGCCAAAAGCACAAGCTCCAAAGCTTTCACAAGTGCCAAAGAGCCCGTTTTCTATAGCAGTGCCCAAAAGCACAGCACCCGTAGGCCCTGCGCCCACGTATGGCTCTAAATCAGGCTCAAGCAGCGCCTCAGGCGGCTCATCAAGCGGAACAGGTCGCTCAGGAATGCCCGCACCTCAGTTTTCAGCATCTAAAGGCTCATCTTCAGGCTCATCGGCCTCAAGAGGCTCTTCAGGTTCAAGAGGTTCAGGGTACTCAGGCGGTAACGTAGGCAACCCCGGCCCCGGCAACCCGTCAGGCCCTCCCGGAATTGATGCAATTAAACAACCCAACTGGGGTCCGTATATGCGCGACCTTGAGGCGAGAATTAAAAGAAACTGGAACCCTCCAAAAGGCGACCAGAGCAAGCGCGTAGTACTATTGTTCAAAATAGGACGTGACGGCAGACTGCTTTCAATTCAAACAATAAAAAGCTCAGGTCAGCCACTCTCTGACGCTGCAGCAAGGGCAGCGGTCGAGCTTACTGCTCCTTTTAAACCGCTTCCTCCCGAATATAAAGGAAACAGTATAGAAATAGACTTCACGTTTGACTATAACGTGCTTGGCGCAAGTTACAGATAAAAACAGAAAAATGAGGATATAACTATGGAACTTTTTTTAGAATCAATTAAAATGGATTGGCCGGTACTTACCCCCATATTCATTTGCTCAATTCTTACAATCGCAGTTGCAATCAACAGATTTTGCTACTACAAGAAAAACGACCGTAACATTGGCGAATTTATTCAAACACTTCAAAAAGCGCTTGTTAAAAACAATATTGGCGCAGCACAAAGAGCTTCTGTTCAGCTTGGAGGCATTATAAGCGAAATGGTTGATGAAGGTCTTAGAATTTACACGGAACAACGCTCAGGTTTCTCAAGAGCCTATGACATCTCATCAAGCCTTGCAACAAGAAAACTTGAAAAAGGTCTGACTATTCTTGGAACAGTCGGCGGTGTAGCTCCGTTCTTAGGTTTGTTCGGTACGGTTGTTCGTATCCTATACACTTTCCAAGATTTGGCAGTTCAAGGTAACCAATCTGCTGCAGTTGCAACAGGTATCGCTTCAGCTCTTATTGCTACAGCCTTTGGTCTTGGCGTTGCAATCGTTGCGGTTGTACTATACAACTATTTCCAAACTGTAGTTTCTCGCTTTGAAAGCGATTTTAAATTAATTAAACTCGTATTTTTAAGCTTCATTGACTCTGATGAAGAAGTTAAAGTAGACGAATCAGGCACAATAGCCCTATAATTTGAGGTAAAAATGGCAATTAAACTCAATGCTGACGGCAAAAAACCGGTATTTAACGAAATAAATATCACACCTTTGACTGATATTTTCCTTGTGCTTTTAATCATTATGATGGTTATAGCACCAAGTTTTCAGTCACTTGATAAAAACATTGTAATTCCCGAAATCAACTCAGGTGTAAGTATTGAGGAAAAAAATGCCACAGTGTCACTTACCAAAGAGGGCGAGATGTTTCTAAACGGCGAGAGAACGGACGAAGAAAAGCTCGAGGGTGACCTTGCGGCATTAATCGCCAACCTTGATAAAAAAGAGGTTGTTGTAAAAGCTGACGAAAAAGCAAAAAGTTCCGATATTATGAAAATAATGAGAAGTGCTCAAAATGCAGGCTTTGAAAAGCTTGTAGTTGCAGGCGAACCGCTAAGCAAAAAAGAACAGAAAGAATTAAAGGAAAACGGTGAAGAATAATGAGAAGACAGACATTTAATGAAATCAATATAACACCGCTTACGGATATTTTTCTTGTACTTTTAATCATTATGATGGTTATAGCGCCTATGCTCGACCAACAAGGGTTGAACCTTGCAATTCCTGATTACATTGAAAAAACTAAAGATACACCTAAGGATAATAAAATTTTAACCGTTACGGTAAGCGCCGACAATAAGTACTACATAGACGGTCAAGAAATCAGCGAAAAAGACCTCTTTAACACGGTAAAAGAAAAATCCGCAACCCTTAGCGACGGTCTTATGATTGAGGCAGAGGGTGACAGTCAGCACGGTTGCGTTGTGAAACTTATGGATACCGCAAGAAATGCAGGCGTTAAAAGTATATCCATAACAGAAATATAATTAGCAAATTTTGGAGGATTGAATATGATTTTTAAAAAAATCAAAAATAACCCGAAATTGTTTGGTTACTTTAAAAAATTCTCCATAATTATTGTTTCTTTTGTAGCGCTGCTTTATGCGGCTTTTTTGTTTATTTTGCCAAATGTAATAAATATAAATAACTTTACCCCGCAAATAAACGAGCAGGTTGAAAAAATAAGCGGTTTTAAACTCACCCTTGATAATCCAAAGCTTAAAACAACCTGGAATTTAGGAGTAAAGGTACAAGCCGATAATATTTCACTTAAGTACGATGATGATACGGATTTTATAAACCTTTTATCTCCCTCTCTGGAGCTGAATCTGCCGACTTTAATCTTTGGACATCTCAATTTGGACAAAATATTTGTAAAAGAAGCGCAAATGAAGCTTGTTTTTACAAAAAATAAAAACTACACGCTTGAAAAATACATTTTAAATACCTTAAATAATCTGCCTGAGCCCAAAGAAGAAGAAAAAAAGAGCAATTTCGCGCTTGAGCTCAGAAATATAAATATCATAGCCTCAAAAATTAAACTGAGCCTTTGGGACGAAAACATCTCCAGAAACTACATTCTTGAGGCAAACGACTCACAGGTTTCTCTCTCAACCCTAAAAGGCCCGCTAAAAGTCAAAACAACAGGCTACATTAAAAGAGAAGGCTTGGATGAAAATTTTGCAGACTTTAATATAAATTTTCAAACAAAACTGCCTCAAATAGCGCAGGATAATGAAACACAAAATCAAGCATTAAGCGATTTTAAATTTAATTTTAACCCCTTTGAGGGAATAGATTTATTTTCACTCAGGTCAAAAATCGATGTGGATTTGAAAATTTCCGACCCTTCGGAAAACTTCAATGCCAAGGGCTACGCTAATATTGATAAAATATCTATTAAAATAAACGGCAAACAGCTGCCTGATAGCTCAATTCACACAAATTTTGACAAAAATAAAATTAAAACACAGTCAAAGATATACATTTCAGATGACGAGTACATAAGCACAAATAATCTTTTCAGCGCAGGCAAAAAATCCTCAATTGACTTAAATATTAAAACCGATAAGCTTAATCTGGCAAATATAAAGACTCTCGGCCAATCCGTGCTTAATATGTTTAATATCAAAAACTCCCTCTCTCAAATAAGCACATCGGGGGAAATTAATTGTGATTTTAATCTGCTAAGCAACTTTAAAACAGTAAAGTCTCAGGGTAAACTGGAGCTTAAAAACGGAACCGTTAAATATCCCTCAGCTAATGTTGTACTTGATAAAATCACCTCGTATCTTGACTTTAGCGACAATAAAATAAATATTAAAAACACGGGCGCATACCTCAACGGTTCAAGATTTGCACTATCGGGCACTATTGATACCAAGACAAATCTTGATATAAAAGTAAAATCCGACCCGCTAAAAATATCAGACATAATAAAACTCGCCACAGGGCTTGGTTTAATCAAAGAAAAAGATATTAAAGACTATTCTTTTAAGGCAGGTACGGTAAATATTCTGCTTGATATAAAAGGAGACCTCAAAAATATCATTCCTGTTGCAAATATCGAGCTTAATAACCTGTCATTACTGATTAAAAGCCTTAATGCCCCGATAACACTAACAAAAGCAGCTATTGTTGCTAAAATTGACGAGAAAAATAAAAAAGATTTTATCGCAAACATTGATGCTCAAAACTTTAGTGCCAATCTTAAAAATCCGATTTTCAACATAAGCGCCCCAAAATGTACACTTGAGGCTAATTCAAAAGATATTACAATTACCCCCTTTGCGCTCAATTTGCACGGCAGCACAACAACAATTTCAGGTGCAATCAAAGACTATGCAACAAAACCCGATATATCGGTAAAAATAAACGGAAAAATAAACCCCGAGACAATTTTAACCTTTGTACCCGCACAAAATAAAAAATATGTAACTCGCGCAGGGCAAATGCCTTTTGAAGTAACGGTTAACGGCAAGCCCGATAATATAAAAATTCTTGCCGATGTTACATCAAATCCGCAAAACTACATAAGTGTAGTAGAAATTAAAAACATAAAAGGGCAGCAAAATAAGCTCAGTGCTGATATTAACCTTAAAGGTGATACACTTTTAATTAACTCTGTAGGAATTGCAAATATAGCCTCGGTTAACGGTAAAATTAATAATATTTATGCAAAAACACCGACTTTATCACCGATAAATATTGTCACAAAAGATAAACTCTCGCTAAATCTTCCTATCATGGGCAAACTAAGCCTTGATGGCAGCTGTAATGTTGCGCTTAACGGAAATATGTACAGCCCGCAAATTACAGGCAACGCAGATATTTCCAACCTAAACTGGCAAGATTACAAAACAACAGTCTCAAGCGCTTATCTTGAATTTAAAAAATCAATAATAAACGCAAGAGCACAAGGGATAAAAGTTGCAGGGTCAGATTTTTCAGGAACTGCGGAGATTTCATCAAATTTAGCTAAAACAACTACAATAAACAATCTTGATTTTAGCTCATCATACATCGACTCTGACGCTTTAATTAAGCTTATGTCATCTATGCCAAACACCCAAACAACCGCAGGTCCGAGCGTACCTTTGACAATTAAAAAAGGTACGGGAAAAATTACAAAACTAAAATCAGGCAACATAAGTGCAGAAAATATTTCGTTTAATTTCACCCTTAACAACAATCTGGTTAAACTCACAAATATCGCTGCCACATTTGCCGACGGCAAAATCACCGCTGACGCTGATTATAACATTGCAAACACAAAAGTAAATGTTGACGGCACAGGTAAAAACATAAACGCAAGGAAAGCTGCAAACTGCTTTGTCGGCGGAAGTTCAATCATTATGTCGGGAACAGCTAACGGTATAGCCAAATTAAATTTCAGAGGCAATACCTATGAACAACAAATGAGAAGTTTAAACGGACAGGTTATATTTGACATAGCAAATGGTCAGTACGGCGAGGCTGCAAGGTTTGAGAGATTCTTGCATGCCGGCAACTTGTTATCTCAAAGCCTGTTGAACTTAAACCTAAATCACACAATTTCTGCCGTTACAAGCAAAAATACAGGCGAATTCAAGAAAATTGAGGGCAAGATATCATTAGCTAACGGCTGGGCAAATATCACAAGTCTTGAATCATCAGGCCCGAATATGAGCTTATACATTACAGGAAAGTACAATCTCCTTACACAAAATGCTGATTTAAAAGTACTGGGCAGAATATCTTCAACAGTTGTAAGCGTCCTTGGCCCTCTTGGCTCATTCTCACTTGATAAACTTGTAGATAAGCTGCCTCAGACAGGTATTGCAATTATTGATACTATAAAATCAGTCGTACCGCAAAGTCCTCTTTTTGCGGATATAAATCAAAAAGACCTTGCAAAAATACCGCAGTTGAGCGTTACATCTTATAATGCAACATCAAAAGACTTTCAGGTATTAATAAACGGAAATGTATCAAAAACCACATCAATTAAGTCTTTTAAATGGGCAAATAAAGAAGCTCAAAACTAAGCAGCTTGAACGACTTCGCCAAGTGAGGAGATATATCCTTTTTGATTTTCAACAGTATCAGGACTTGCTAAAATTGACACTGTAGGTTTATTTTTAAACACGTGATTTGCAGCTTGTTTGATATCATCCACAGTTATCGTATCAATTGCTTTGACATATTCATCAATCCTTTTAATTCCATAAGGAAGAGTCATATTCATAGAAAGCAAGTCTGTTTCAGATGAGGGCAGTTCTGTTTGTTTTGCTATTCTTTGTTTTAGCTGCATCTTAGCCGACTGCAGCTCTTCTTCGCTTATTGGCTCATTTAAGATTTTTTGGATTTGTTCATCAAAACCGTCAAGCGATTTTTGCAAATTATCATAACTAATCTCATTTTGAGCTTTATTATCGGTTGTTGTCATAATAAACATAGTCAAAATGCCGGTATCTTCAAAAGATTGAACTTGAGATGACACCCTGTAAGCAAGTTTTTGTTTTTCTCTTAATTCTTGAAATAATCTTGAAGCAGGTGAGCCGCCAAGGATTTCATTTAAAAGCTCAAATTTAATATCATCTTTGATGTTGCCTGACATTTTAAAAGAATAAGTCTTGTAAATTTGCGCCTGATTAAGCTCGGCTGTATCAACGATTACTTTTGATTTATCATTAGGTTTATACACTTTTGAAAGCTTGGGCGTAAAGTCTTTATACACAACAGGAGCGTATGATAAAAGATTAACCACATTTTGCTTCATATTTGGATTTTTATTAAAAGGAGCAGTCACAACATAGTTTGAAGATGATTTATTTATCATATCGCTATGATGCTTAATAACATCATTTAATGTCATTTTATCAAGACCCTTAAGGATTTCCTTTGGTGAACCAAAGTAGCCGGGGTATAATTCAACCAACATATTGTTTGAGCCGTCTTTTTCAATGGATTCAAAATAAGCTCTTATTTTTGCCTTGGCTTTTTCAAACTCATCTTGAGAGAAATTGGGCGAATACATAACTTCATTTAAAAGATTAATTGTTTCATTAAGGTCTTTTGACATACAGTTGGCATTAACTAAAATTTGAAAACCGTTTGAGTCAAAATCATATTCTATAGCTTTTGCGTTAGTTGAAAGTGCGGTTTGCTCTTTTGACCTGTTAGCACTGCCTGCATTTAAAAGTTCCGTCAACACATAAGGCACGGCAAGATTTTTTGGCATAGCACTCATAGCGCTTAATCGCCAGTTTAGATAACAAATATCTGACTTGTCCGAGTTATTTAGCACAAGGTGAGTGTTATTACTTAAACTATATTCTTCAATATCACTTGTATCGATTTTTCTTGAACCAAAAGAAATGGAAGAAGAATTGTTATTTTTAGCTACAAATTTACTTTGAGAGTAGTTATTTGCTATTTGCTCATCACTAACACAAGACGGGTGAACAATCGCCATTGAAACTTTATTTAAATCAACATATTTTTGTGCAGCCTGAACAATGTCATAGGGCGTGAGGGAGTTTATCACATTTTGCATTTGAGAAATTTGTTCAAGATTTCCGTCAAGATAGCCCGAACCAATGGACTCGCAAATTGCCTCAGCATTTTCAAAATTCATTGAAAGGCTTTTTGTGAGATTATTTTTTATCGTTTTCATCTCATAGTCACTTGGCGGATTTTGAGTAATGTTTAATATCGCATCATAAAACGCATCAATTGCCTTTTGTTCTCCGTTCGGCGGAGTATTTAGCTGCACAAAAAGCGCCTGCGGGTCATCTTTAACAAGTCCTACTTTTTGCATACTTAAAAAACTGTAAGAATTAAGCGGCGAAAGGGCTTTTGTAAGTCTTGAGTTAGAATTACCCTCAAGCAAAATATCAAGAGCCTCGAGGGCAATTGTATCTTTTAAATTTCCTGCAGGAGGAGCTGCAAAGCCCATAATAACGCTTGTAGAGTTTGTTATTGGGGACTTAAAGTCCATTCTCACGGACTTGTCAATTGGGGTGAGCTTTTCTTTAGTAACAGAGTTTGAGCGGACTTTAGCTGGTTGATTAAACTCTCTTGATAAAATTTCTATAGCATTATTCGGGTCAACATCGCCCACAACAACAGTGTAGAGGCTATCAGGCGTGTAGTGGTTTGACCAATAATTAACAACATCGTCTCTGGTCAGATTGTTGACTGTTTCAATTGAACCTGCTACAAGGTTGTCCGAGTTTGAATTTATTTGAAAAAGATTTCTTACAACTTCATTAGCGGCTTTTGTCGTAACATCATCATTAATCATGCTAATTTCAGATGTTACAGGCCCTTTTTCTTTCTCAAGCATGTTTTGATAAAACTTGGGTCTTAAAATCATATCCGCATGCATTATTGCAGCTTGTTCAAAGTCTTTTGGCTGCATTATGCCTGATGAGATATAATAATCTGTCTGGGCGTAATCGGTTGAGGCATTTGTGCTTGCGCCCATTTTGGTAACATCTTTAAAAAACTGCCCGGGTTGCAATTTTTCACTTCCGTTAAATAAGTTGTGTTCAATAAAGTGACTAATACCCCTTATTCTGTCATTTTCATTCATTGAACCCGAGTCAACAAAAGTTTTTAGTATTGTTGTGCCCTCTCTTGGCATAATAGCAACTCTCTGGCCGCTTTTTAGCATGTAGGTATAAATATCTTCACCTGTGGGGGCTTTAATTGTGCCCAAAAACGTATATCCGCCCGAGATTTTTGGATTTACAAGTGTCGGGTTAATAGGATTTGACTGATAAATAGGAGCAGTAGTACTTTGCGGATAATTCACACTTACCGAGGGCGATTGTCCGTTAGTAACAACTGAGCTATAATAACCGTTTACAAAACGATTGTAATTGTTATTTATATTTGGCTGCATAAGAATTCCTATGTAAACATAAAAAACAATAACACAAATTAATTGCCTTTACCTAAACACTTGTGCGCAAAAAATTAATCTAATGTTACAAACACTTGTGCAAAAAAATATTGTTTCAAGTATTATATAATTAAACAAAAGTTGGAGCATCCTAATGACAGAAGAGAAAAAAATCGGTATAGCGCGTGCGCTTTCTTACTATAATTACTTTCCTTATTATTGGGGCTTTTTTAACCATTTAGGTATAGATATTGTTTTAAGTTCTCCCACAACAAAAAAGACTCTTTCAGAGGGTTCGGCGCTTGTTGTAACAGAAACTTGTCTGCCTATAAAGGTTTTTGTAGGTCATATCGTAGAGCTTGTTAATAAAGGCGTAAAAAAGATTTTTGTACCCTCTATTCAATCTATTGCTCCAAAAATCTATAACTGTTCCAAAATCAGAGGCTTGCCCGACTTAATCAGAAACGTGGTAAAAGGCGACTTTGAAATAATTGAAGCAACGCTTGATAAATCAGAAAAAAACCTTGGTCTTTACGAATTTTTAAAACAAGCAGTAAAACCGTTTGGTATAACTGATGAAAAACTTATAAAAGAAGCCTCGCGTGCGGGTTTTGTCGTACAAAACAACTTTAGGGTAATGATGCAGCAAGGGCTAAGTTTTGAAGAAGCGCTCAAAAATGCAAAAGAAGGCAAGGTCGTGATTTCCCCCAAAACTGAAGACTCTCAGGGCGTAATCCACGTAGCACTTGTAGCGCACGGATATAATATCTACGACAAAAAAGCAAGCATGGACATATTTAAAAAATTAAAAAATATGGGCGTAGTTGTTCACAGTGCATACCAACTGACAGATGAAGAACTTGCAAGCGGCATTTGCGCACTTGATACAACCACATACTGGGCAAACCAACATGAAGTTACAGGTTGTGCCGGACATTACCTGAAAAGCGACAAGATTGACGGTATAATAACCATTACCGCCTTTGGCTGCGGCCCTGATTCACTTATGATAGAAGATATCAAAAGAAAAGCAAAAAATTTCCAAAAACCGCTTTTGCACTTATCAATTGACGAACACACAGGTGAAGCAGGCTTTGTTACGAGGCTTGAGGCGTTTTGTGATATGCTCTTTAGAAACAAAAGAGTAAAAATCACCCGCCAGCTTGACAGCGACATTCAAGAAGACACTAAAACAATTGAAAAGCTCAACAATATTTTATCAATAAGAAGATAAGCTATTCATCTGACTCATCTTCAATTATAGCTTGCGAAACGAGGTCAAACTCGTCTTCGTCTTCTATTGTTTCAAAGATATAGTCATTGTTGTCCTGCTTTAGGCGCATAAGAACGATTTCGCACTCATCTTCGTTATCAATATCGGCATCAGCAGGTAACAAAAGCGCATAGTCAACATCGTTAACCGTAACTATATCAATGAGCTTAAGCTCAATTTCTTCACCTTTTTCGCCAATTGTCTTTATTATTTCAAATTCATTATTTTCCATATTCATCTCTTTTCGTTTATGTAGTCTTGTAATATTAGACAGGCACTTTTGATATCCACCAAGCCTTTATTTTTTGTGTATTTTTTACCTTCTTTTTTCAAAATTTCTTCGGCTTCAAAAGAAGAAAGTCTTTCGTCATGATATAGGATTTTATATTTTCCATCAAGCGGTTTAATAAAGTCTATGCAATTTTGCGCCTGAAAGCCCAAAGAGCCGTCCATATTATAGGGAACGCCTATTAGAATTGTCTTTGTATTATATTTTTCGCACAATTTTTCAATCTCTAAAAGCGCCAGTCGGTCACCATCCACCCCGCTCTTTCTCTCAATTAAACCGACTTCAGAGCTTATTATCCACATAGGGTCACAAACTGCAACACCTATTCTTTTTGTACCAATATCCAGTCCTAAAATTCTCTCTTTTAAGTCCATTTTTCCTCAATTAAGCAAACAACTTTTTTTGAAAAATCACAATCTTTTTCTGTCTTTTTTACGGCAGAAAAAATATTTACCTTGCTATCTAAAGTATCACAACTGCTTTTGTTTAGAAAATAAACATATACGCTTTTTTTGATAATAAAATTTAAAACCTCTTCAAGCAGTTCATCAGAGCCTACAAGAGCCAAAAAGGTCCTTGAGGTTGAGTCCATATCAGTATTTTTCAAAATATAGGATTGAAATTTAATTTTTTCAATGAATTTCTCTTTAAACTCAACATTGGCTATAAGCTCACTTGAAACACTTTTAGCAAGTGTTTCTATTTCTGAAATGTCTAAAATACTGTTTTGTTCAATATTATCAATCAACTTATCAAATTCCGGCAAATCCGAATATTCAAAAAACCAGCTTGAAAAAAGGTCAGAGTTCAGTATTTTATAAACAAGATTTTTATTTATTGTCTTTTGTGACGATTGGGAATTTATAATATCGCCAAACGTCATATTATCAGGCTCAATGTCATATGTTAACAGCCTCCAACAGACAAATTCGTATGGGATTTTATACCCGCTCTTCCAGCCGCGATTTGCTAAAGCGTCAAATATAGCCTTACCCTCGGAAAGATTTAAGCGTGCGTGTAATGACGATTTAAAAAACCTTAAAAGCACCACGTCAAAATCTTCTTTTGATATTTCATTAAATCCAAAAGTACTCACAGGGCCGTATTCAAGATTAAAAACGCTAAAAAATGTCTGTATTGTGCCATTATCTCTTTTTCTTGCAAAAACACAAGATATATTTGAATTTCCATCAGCTATAGAGTACCAAAAACCATACGGAACAGAGTTTTCAAAAAGCTGCGAATAAATCTGTGCCGCACTCTTATCCCCTTTTAAACCTGAAAAGTTCAACTTTTTAAGCAGTTTTTTTGCATATTGTTTAAGCTCAATATCAGCACAATTTTTTGAGCAAAAATCAAGTGCAGGGTATGCAAAGTAAGATTTAGACTCACAGAGCGCATCTAAGATTTTTTTATTTATGCAAACCTCGGGATAAAAATAAGCAAAAGGAGATAAAAGATTTGCAAGGTTATCCCCTGAATAGTCATTTATTATGGATTCAAGAAGTAAATCCCTGTCACTTGTGCCTACAGTAAAATAAAAATCATAAAAATCAATCAAAGTTTCAGGGCTTAATTTTGCCTCTTCCAAGAATTTTTTTGTCTCATTATCAATAGCTTCATCCGGATTATCAACACAAGATTGAATAAAATTATAATCTATCCCCTGCCCCTGCTCGCGAAGAATATTAATTAAAAACAGTTTTTTTGTATCTGAGACATTAGGATTTGAAAGCAGTGAGAAAATTTCTTTTGATAATATATCATTTGGTGCAATATTATACAAAATCAGACACAAAATATTATCATAAGTAGCACCTGAACCCGAAATTTCCTTTAGCAAAAGCTGGATAACAAACTCTTTATCTTCAATTTTATTAAGCTCTGAAATTGTACTTTCAACATCAAAATCAGAAGGCATAGAACAATTTTTGTATCTCAAAATATTCTGCAGAACCTGTGCACGTATTTGAATTTTTGACACTTTTGAGTCAGCGCTCATCTTTTAGTACCCCAGAGCATATCAATAATTCTCTGCGCTTCTGCAGATAGTGCACCGTCTTGCAAAATTAGGTACTGAACAGCGATAAGAGTGCACTCGGAGCATATATTTACCCCGGGGCCCTTAACAAGTTTTGGCACCATGGTATTTGGCCTGCCGCAAAAACTACAATACTCAAGCTCTCTTTGGACTTCATTTTCTTTTTTTTCTGCGTTTTTCTTTGCTTTTGAACCTATTGAAACAACTTTTTTTTCGCTATCGCTCATAAAAACCCTAAAATTAGCTAATTCACAAATATATTTTATATTTTTTTTAAAAAGATTACAAGGAAATTAAGAAAATCTGAGGTTTTTTGCCTTTTGCAGTTTAATTATTTTATTTTTAAACTTTTCTTTCTGCTCTTGCGTAAGATAAGAACTGTTATCAATATTCATAAAAACACCGCTAAAATCTGAACAGTTATACTCAACTTCAGATAATTCCTCATCTGAGTAAAAATTAGGAAAATCATTAACAATATCTTCTTTGCTAAAGCTATTCCAGTTTTTATAGTCAAAAACAATATCTGCAATATTCACCCCAAGGGGCTCACAATAAGGTTTAAGTTTATCAAGAAGAATTTTCTTATACATTATCATTTCCTGCACAACAAAAGAATTCTCGCAGGTGACATACATCTTAGAACCTTTAATTTGATAGGGTTTTGTAGTTTTTAAAAATTTCTTACCCGCAATTTGTCCCCAAAAAGAAAAAATGGTCGAATATTTTATTGCAGAGCTTTTATTTGAACCAAAAAGTCCATCGTTTAAAATATCGGAAATTGAGAAAATATTTTCATTCATAATACTAAAAAACGGCGGCACAAATGTACCGCCGTATAAAATTTATAAACTACTTAGTACAAGCAAGCGCTTGTTCTTTAAGTTTTGCAGCCATTGAAGTATCTTCCCAAGGTACTTCAAAATCAACTCTGCCGATATGACCGTATGCGGCAAGTCTTTGGTAGAATTTTCCGCCGTTCTTAGCAGGCAGATTTCTTAAGTCGAATTCCTTGATGATTGCCGCAGGACGGAGGTCGAAGTTCTTTTCAACAAGTTTTGCCAAGCATTCATCATCAATTTTACCTGTATCAAAAGTATCTACCAAGACTGAAACAGGACGGCTAACACCAATAGCATAAGCAAGTTCAACTTCACATTTTTGTGCCAAGCCTGCTGCAACAATATTTTTTGCAACCCAGCGGGCAGCATAAGCTGCTGAGCGGTCAACTTTAGTCGGGTCTTTACCTGAGAATGCGCCACCGCCATGACGAGCATAACCGCCGTATGTGTCAACGATAATTTTTCTGCCTGTAAGACCGGCATCACCCTGAGGGCCGCCTATTACGAATCTTCCTGAGGGGTTAATTAAATATTTTGTAGTTGAATCAGGTTTTATTGCATCGTTTGCAAAAACAGGTTCAATAACATATTTAATCATATCTTCGCGGATAATTTGTTGAATTTTTTGGTTATCACTAACACCGTTAATTTCAGGGTCATGTTGAGTTGAAATAACAATAGTGTCGATTCTAAATGGTTTACCGTCTTTGTACTCTACAGTTACTTGAGATTTACCGTCAGGTCTTAAGTAGCTTACCGCACGGTCTTTTCTGACTTTAGAAAGTTGAAAAGCAAGTCTGTGTGCCAAAGATATAGGCAGTGGCATTAGCTCCGGAGTCTCATCACAAGCGTAACCAAACATAATACCCTGATCGCCTGCACCGATATCAAGAGTTTCGTCTTTTGAAGTATCAGCATTATCACTTCTTGTTTCAAGAGCCTTATTAACACCGCCTGCAATATCACTTGATTGCTCATCAATACTTGTTAGTACGGCACATGTTTTATAGTCAAAACCGCCGCCTTCTTCGCCGTTATAGCCGATAGATTTAATAGTGTTTCTAACGACTGATGGGATATCAACATAGCAGTTAGAAGTAATTTCACCGCATACAAGAGCCATACCGGTTGTAACTGTAGTTTCAGCAGCAACTCTTGATTTAGGGTCTTTGGTTAAAAATTCATCCAAAATAGCATCAGAAATCTGGTCACATACTTTATCGGGGTGACCTTCCGTTACAGATTCGGATGTAAATAAAAAGTTCTTTAATGCCATTAATACTCACTCCAATTAAAATAATAACAATACCAGTGTAACTTAAAAAAAATCGTGGTCAAATAATATTTTTATTCTATAATTACTTTATAAAGAGAATTTAAGAGGATTTAAAAGTATGGAATTGTCTTACAAAAAACAAAATTGCACACAAATAAACGAAGACTACATAGGCAAAGACTGTATGCTGGCAGGCTGGGTCTCAACCGTTCGTGACTTGGGCGGTATTATCTTTGTTGAAGTCCGCGACAGAAGCGGTCTTTTTCAAGTTGTAGCAGACCCCAAAATTAACCCGCAGGTCTATGAAAAATTCCAACAGTTAAGGAGCGAATTTGTAATTCAAGTTACGGGTAAAATTTCAAAAAGACCTGATGATACAATCAATGAAAAACTTAAAACAGGTACAATTGAAATGTACCCTGATAATATAGAAATTTTATCAAAATCAATCGCACTTCCTTTTGTGCTTGATGATGAAGATGTATCCGAAGAAGTTCGCCTAAAATATCGTTATCTGGACATCAGACGCGAAAAAATGCTCTCAAATCTTACATTAAGACACAAAATCGTGGCTGCAATCAGAAACTATTTGAACAAAGAAGATTTCTTGGAAGTTGAAACACCAAACCTTACAAAAGCAACTCCTGAGGGTGCTCGCGACTATCTTGTACCAAGCAGAGTCCATGACGGCAAGTTTTACGCACTTCCTCAATCACCTCAGATTTTCAAGCAACTTCTTATGGTCGGCGGTATTGAAAAATACTACCAAATAGCTCGCTGTTTTAGGGATGAAGACCTAAGAGCAGACAGACAACCTGAATTTACACAGGTTGATATTGAAATGAGCTTTGTAAAACAAGACGACGTTATAAAAATGGCTGAAGGGCTTATTGTTGATGCTTTTAAAGCAGCAGGCGTTGAAGTCAGTGCACCATTTAAAAGATTAACTTGGAAAGAAGCAATGGAAAAATACGGCTCAGATAAGCCAGATACTCGTTTTGGACTTGAGCTTTTTGATGTATCAGACATCATGGCAGCTTCTACTTTTGAGGCATTCAAGTCCGTAGTTGAAAAAGGCGGCACGGTAAGAGCCATAAAAATCCCTGGAATTGCGGGCTATTCAAGAAAAGAAATGGATGATGTCAGAAATCTTGCTATTTCATACGGTGCTAAAGGTCTTGCTTGGATTACCTACATGGAGGACGGCACTGTAAAATCTCCTGTGTTTAAATTCTTAACTCAAGAACAAATTGACGAAATTCAAAAAAGAGCTGATGCTCAAAAAGGTGACATTGTATTCTTTGTTGCCGATGCTCATAAAGTAGTATTTGATGTACTTGGAAGATTTAGATTATACTTTGGCGAAAGACTCGGTATGATTGACAAATCTCAACATGACCTGCTTTGGGTTGTTGATTTTCCTCTATTTGAATACTCAGCGGAAGAAGACCGTTATGTAAGTGTTCACCACCCGTTTACAATGCCTGCTTACGAAGATTTAGACAAGCTTGAAACAGACAAAGCAAACGTAAAATCAATAGCATATGACGTTGTATATAACGGCAACGAGCTAGGCGGCGGTTCAATAAGAATCCATGACCCCGAAATTCAAAAAAAAGCATTCAAGGCGCTTGGTTTAAGCGAAGAAGAAATTCAAAACAAATTTGAGTTTATGATTAATGCATTTAAATACGGCACGCCTCCGCACGGCGGTATTGCTCTTGGCTTAGACAGACTTGTAGCACTTCTTGTAAGAGCAAATTCAATCAGAGACGTAATAGCATTTCCTAAAAACGCTCAAGCAAAATGCGTTATGACGCAAGCTCCGTCTGAGGTTTCAGAAGAACAGTTAAGAGAGTTGCATATAAAACTCAGAAACTTACCGAAAATTCATTAATAAAAAGCGGCTTTTAAAGCCGCTTTTTTAATATCTAATAAATATCAACTCCTGAATTTATGTTTTTATATATTAACCTTGAGGCTTCTTGAATTAAATCACGAGCACTGTAGTCGTTGTGCGGGCGCTCAACAAGGATAACAACGATATATTTTCTGCCGTTTTGAGCATAAACAATGCCTGCATCCCCGAGCATTTTACCAATATCGCCTGTTTTGTGAATTAATATGGCCTCAGGGGGCAATCCTGCTTGTAAAAGACTTCTGTTTTCAACATTTGCCATATATTCTTTAATTGTAATTTTTGATTTTTGGCTCAAAAATCTCGGGTTATCAATATTGTACAAAAGCGTTGCAATTTGCTTAGCCGTGATTTTATTTGTACCCTCTAAATCCGGAAGTCTGTTTTGAAGTTTAATTTCAGACATTCCTAATGACCTCATTGAAGAATTAATTGCAGCTTTGCCCCCTGCTTCTTCAATAAGCATGTTTGTAGCAGAATTATCTGATTGAGTTATCATAATTTTTGCAAGATAATCAACTGTCAGATATCTGTTTAACGGCATATATTGTAACTTACCGGAACCTGATGTTTTATTTATATCATTATATAAAAGTTTTTTAGAAAGAACTGTTTCGTTGGTGCCGTCTTTCTCAGATCTGTCAATTTTTCTGAAAAGTTCAAATAAGATGGGTAATTTGATAATACTTGCAGCACTTGTCGGCCTGTCAGCGTCAATATTTACTTCTTTAGCAGTTGAATATTCCCAAACATATACGCTCGGGTGCAGTTTTGGATACTTTGCAAATAAATCATTAAGCATTTTTTCTGTCGTAGAAAGCTGTCCTCCCACAACAATTGATACTACTTCAGATGAAACCTTGCTTGGCTCAACAATTAAATTTTGACCAAACAGCTCGGCGTTATTTATGTAGTTCAAATGAGGGTTAACCATATCTGACACGTCAAACTTTAAGTTACGGTTTAAGATGTGGTTAAGAATAAGCGGTTCAAAATACTCGCTATATAAACTTGGCACAACTACATATGCAAAAACAGATAGAAAAACTGATGCAAAGATAAATCTTACAAAAGATAAAAGAGGATTTTTTTTCTTCTTTTTCTTTTGCTGTAATTTATGCCTTTGGGGATATACTCTTACATCTCCATAGGTGGCATTATAATATTGCTCTTTTCTAACCTGTGCAGGCAATGAAATACTCCGCTAACTCTACATTACCAGTTTAGACAATATTCAACAAAAAAACATAGTATATTTATATGAAAAAAATTCTAAAGAAGAAAATATATGATATACTATCTGCCATGAGGATAATTTTTGCCAGAAAATCTGTAATTGCTATAACATTCACCATTTTGTCGCTACTTTGCACTCTGCAGTGCAATGCTGACACGGTAATAACTCCTTATGGCGAATCAAACGGCAGAATAAAAGCGGTTAATGCAGGGTTGATATCCATAAGGGATAACGGCTCAGACCTGACATACAGACGCGAAGTTAATAACGAGTACTTTGGCGATGCGGTTATGTATAAGAAAAATTTTTTCTCAAAAAAAATCATGGAATTATCGGGCAGGGTAGAAAGTTTAGATAGATTAAATGCAATAATTTATACACCTGCGGGAAAAATTGAAATTCAAAGATATAAAATCAAAGACATTATTATGAAAGTACCATATAAAGGATATTAATATGAACATTATTTTCTACAGTCAAAACGGCACAAGCGAATACAAACAAATGATAGTAAATGCGGATGATGAGTTTAATATTCGCGAATTTAAATTTGATGAAATTAAAAACTATAGAGAAGTTAACCCGGGCGTTCTTATTATGGATGCACCCTTAAACAATATAAAAGACATATGTGCAATTACAAAATTTGAAACATCGGTGCTTATAGTTGTTGATGAAATACCGCAAGACTTAACAGTAAGGGCTGATTCTTATGACTTTATTGTAAGACCCGTAAATGAAAAAGAGTTTAACACAAGGGTTGAGGCACTGGCTAAAACTTCAAAATACAGAATAAATCTTAAAAAACAATCCGTAACAGATGAACTTACAGGATTGTACAACAGAAAATATCTGCACCACAGGCTGGAAGCTGAAATCTCAAGGGCAAAAAGGTACGGCACGCCTCTTTCTTGCTTACTTCTTGATATAGATTTCTTTAAAACGGTTAATGATATGTATGGCTATGACTGGGGCGATGTTTTACTTAAAAAAATCGCTCAAATGCTGGAAGCTCTTATAAGAAAGGAAGATATCCTAACTCGCTACGGCGATGAAGAATTTATACTAATTCTGCCTAACACATCAGAGGATAATGCATTTATCTTTGCGGAAAGATTTAGACGCGATATTGAAAAAATGGAATTTATTCCCGCAAATGAAGAAGAAAGACACCCGATTACAATCTCGGGCGGTATTTCGTCATATCCCTTCTTAGAAAATGTAGAAGAAAATTCAAATACAATAATAAGATACGCGGAACATGCGCTCTATGCAGCTAAAAAGCACGGCAAAAACCAGATTGTTGAATTTTCAAAAATGAATTTGGACTACTAATGCTAGCTAAAAGAATAATCCCATGCCTTGATGTAAAAAACGGGCAAACGGTCAAAGGTATAAATTTTGAAAACCTAAGATATGCAGGCGACCCTGTTGAGTTGGCAAAAAAGTACTCACAACAAGGGGCAGACGAGCTTGTTTTTTTAGACATTACAGCGACAAATGAAAAAAGAAAAACCATAGTCGGACTTGTCGAGCGTGTTGCAAAAAATGTTTTTATACCTTTTACTGTTGGCGGCGGAATTAACTCTGTTGAAGATATAAAGGCTATTTTACAAGCAGGAGCCGATAAGGTATCTATCAATTCTGCTGCCGTAAAAAATCCCGAACTTATTAATGAATGCGTTAATTATTTTGGCTCACAATGTATTGTAATAGCAATAGATGCAAAAAAAATCGGTGACAAATACAAAGTACACATCAACGCCGGAAAAAAAGATACCGGAATTGACCTTATTGACTGGGCAAAAGAAGTTGAAAAAAGAGGTGCAGGTGAAATACTTCTGACGTCAATGGATTTTGACGGAACACAAAAAGGTTTTGATATAGAAATGAATAAACTTGCAAGCAAAGCCGTCAAAATACCGACAATAGCATCAGGCGGAGCAGGTGCAAATAGCGAACATTTTAGGGATGTATTTGAAAAAACCGAAGTAGATGCAGCCCTTGCGGCTTCAATATTTCATTTTGACACATTGCCAATAAAGACATTAAAAGCTGATTTAGAAAAATTCGGTATCATAACAAGAAAAATGCAATAAAAAACCGACATAAAAGTCGGTTTTTTATTTGTAAAGGTTTTTGGGACTTCAGTTCAATTAGCTAAACATTTTAAAAGAATTTTCAATATTGCTTTGGATTACTTTTTGAACCGATTCAAATTCTGTTTCAACAGCCTTGTGTTGAGTTTCAATTTGTTTTTGGTCAGTTTCAAGTTTTTTATCTTGAGCTTGAACCCTTGCCGATGCTGATTGGTATTCAGCCTGTGCTGTAGCATCATCGTCAGTATAGCAGTTATCTTGGATTTCTGACATTCCTGACCAGCCTACAGCATTCCAAGTGCCAACTGCTTCACCATTTTCACCGAGATTTTGGTTGCCCGAGGGGTCAAGACTTGTTAATTGTTCAATAATAAATTTGCCGTTTCTTAAGCCTTCTTGGAAGTAGTTTTCAGTTTCAGCAGAGTCTGAAATTTTTGAGTCAACTACATATTCAACATGAACATCATTACCGTTTTTGTCAGTTCCGCTTACTATCGCTCTGTTGCCTTCAACCTTGACATTTACACCATCGCCTTGATAGCCGGCTGCAGAAGCAGTTTTTGGCAATTCACTTGCATCAGATACCACAACTTGTCCGCGAGAGTTTTTAATACGATAAATTGAATTACCTGTGCCATCGTCATTTCTACCGAAGTCAATCAGGTTTTTGTATGTGAGGTTCTTTGTTTGAGTTTGGTTTCCTTCACTCATTTTAACCCGCATAGTAATCTTCATTTGTCTGTTTGCAGTTGCACGAGCATACTTTGAACAAACCGTTTCAAGTTCTGTAGCGAGAATTAATCTTCTTTGTGAAATCTCTTGGGCACGATATTCCAAATCACTTTTTCTTGCTGTGAGAAGTAATAATCTGCCTTGGCTTGCTGCTAGTCCCATATTATACCACCTTTACATTTCTTACTTATATAAAAACAAACAGTATATACGATATTCATACTTAGTATATATTGTTACATTTCTTTACATAAGCGCTTGAAAATCCTTTCTGATTTTACTATTCCCATATTGTAACCTTGTTATTCAATAAGTCGGCAGTTTTTTTTAAAACTTTAGAAATATATTAAGAATTGTAAATTAGGATAATAAATTAAATGTTAATGCAATTAGAAAGCAATTGATGTAAAATAAAGCCAGAGGGAATTATGGATAAGAAAAAGACAATATTTATAGCAATTTTTGCCCTAATCGGATTGGCACTCACGCTCGAATTGGCGTTTATATTTTTTAAGGTAAACTTTAACGAGCAGTATGCAGCAAGTTTTTGTTCCGTTAACAATCTAATAGACTGTGACGGCGTTGCAAAAACCAATTACTCCTTATTTTTAGGCATCCCGCTTGCACTTTGGGGCATGTTCTATTATTTTTTAACACTATTTTTAAATTTTGTTCATATTATTCAAGACAAGTTTAAAAACACAATTTTTGATGTTTTCAAGAAGCCCAAAAGCTACATTGCCACTCTTGGGCTGATATCTTTTGCGGTTTCAATTTGTCTTGCAACAATTTCAATATTTAAAATAAATAAAATCTGTGTATTGTGCTTTATAACATATTTTATTGACCTTTTTATAGCACTTGTTGCAAAGAGCAAGGGCAGCTTCTTTGTAAAAGATATAAAAAACACAGTGCTTGATTTTATAGACGGTGCAAAAAAATACACATTGCTTACAATACTTGCCATTATTGCTTTTATAGCATTAGTTAGCTACACCAGCATATCAATGGTATTTTCTCCACAGCAAAAAATGCAAAAATCTTTTGATGAGTTTATGAAAATGGAGAAAAACAAATACGCCGTTGAAGGCAATATTCTCGGCAACCCTAACGGGGATAAAATCTATGTTTACAGTGACTTTATGTGCCCGTTTTGCAGAATAACAAATATCATGGCAAGTAAATTTGCCCATGAAGAGAAAAATATAGAAGTAATACATAAAAACTTCCCTCTTGACTCTACTTGCAATAAATACGTACCAAACACAGTACACCCCGGAGCTTGCGTGCTTGCAAAATACGCGCTTGCTGCAGAAAAACAAGGTAAATACTGGGGCATGGCAAACTTGATATTTGATGAGCATCCTAACAGTGAGTCAGAGATACTATATTTGAGTGAAAAGCTAAATTTAGATATCGCAAAACTTGTCGAAGATGTTAACTCGCAAGAAATCGAACAAGAGCTTTTAAATCAAATTGAAACTGCTCACAATAAGGGAATATATGGCACACCGACTATTGTCATTGATGATATTCCATACATTAGCGCTATGCCGTATTACAAAATACAACTTCTATACAAACAAGCTCAAAAAAGACACTCCGCAAAGGCACAAAAATGAGAAAAATTCTTTTGCATACATGTTGTGCCATATGCGCCGCATATCCGGTAAAACTACTGAGGGAACAGGGCTATGAGCCTGTAGTTTACTTTTATAATCCCAATATATACCCTGAAATTGAGTACAAAAGAAGACTGGATGAACTTGTCGCATACTCTAAAAAAGAAAATTTTGAGCTTTATTTTGAAGAACTTAAATCCGACGACTTTAACAAAATAGCAAAAGGGTACGAAAAAGAACCGGAAAAAGGCAAAAGATGCGAAAGATGTTTTTACCTAAGACTTGGTAAAGCCGCGCAAAAAGCCAAAAAACTCAGTATAGATTATTATACAACAACCCTTACAATAAGCCCCCATAAAGTCACAAAGCAAATTTTTGAAGCGGCAAACACGGTTTCAAAAGAAACAGGAATTGAGTTTTTACCTTATGATTTTAAGAAAAAAGACGGGTTTAAAATTACTCAGCAAATTGCAAAAGAAAACAACATGTACAAACAAACATACTGCGGCTGCAAATATTCAATTAGAGAAGCGAAGCAACAGCTTGATTAATATCATCGCTGTTAAATATATAGCTTCCTGCAACAAGAGAGTTTGCACCGAGATTTTTGCATATATTCGCGGTCTTATCATTTATTCCGCCATCAACCTGAATATACAAGTCATCTCGCTTGTATAAT
Source organism: Candidatus Gastranaerophilales bacterium (assembly GCA_944323335.1). Taxonomy (GTDB): domain Bacteria; phylum Cyanobacteriota; class Vampirovibrionia; order Gastranaerophilales; family Gastranaerophilaceae; genus Galligastranaerophilus. The sequence continues at coordinate 23,644 of CALUSB010000002.1, read as the reverse complement.
CTTGCAAACTCTTTAATATCTGCTATTTTTTGCACGCATTCATGCATAAACTTCTGACCGCCAAAACCGGGTTCAACAGTCATAATAAGAACTAAATCCAAATATGGTATAAATTCTCTTATCTCATCAGCGCTCGTTTGAGGCTTTATAGACAAGCCCGCCTTAACACCGGATGATTTAATTTCTTTTATAATATCAAGGGTCAACTCTTTTTGGGCCTCATAGTGAAAGGTAATAATATCAGAACCTGCCTTTATAAAGTCACCAACGTACTTTTTTGGCTCACTTATCATAAGATGTACATCAAGTACCAAATCGCAAGCCTTACGCAGCGACTTAACTACAGGAGCACCAATTGTGATATTTGGTACAAAGTGCCCATCCATTACATCAATGTGAATCCACTTAGCGCCCGCGTCAGCCACTCGCCTTACATCTCGCTCCAAGTTTGCAAAATCAGCCGATAAAACAGACGGAGAAATTATGACTCCCACAAGCCCTCCTTTTTTAAATATTCAAGAGCATTTTTTGCAGCCTCCTGCTGTGCAGATTTTTTTGAAGCACCGCGTCCTGTGGCAAGTTTATTACCGCCAAAATACACAGCAACTTCAAAAACAGAATTGTGTTCACTACCCTCTTTTGCAACAAGCACATACTCGGGCAGTGTGTGATTTTTTTCCTGAGTGTACTCTTGTAATTGCTGCTTAGGATTGATTTTTTCAATATTATCTTCAATTTGACACATATCGCAGCTAAAATTTGAAACTATGAAATCTTCAACCCTATCATAGCCATCCTTACCACAGGTGAGATAAATTGCACCCAAAAAAGCCTCAAAAGCACACGCTAAAATTGACTGCTTCATCTCACCGCCGGATTTTCTTTCATTTTTTGAAAGCAGTATAAAATTATTTAATCCGACCTTTGTGGCAAAAGCAGCAAGTGTTTTATCCGCTACTATTTCACCTCTTAATTTTGATATAATACCCTCTTTATAATCAGGGTATTTTAAATAAAGATACTTACTTATAACGAGTTTTAAAACAGCATCTCCTAAAAACTCAAGACGCTCATAAGAACACTCAACAGGGATTTGAGCCTCATGAACATATGAGGTATGACGCATAGCCTTTTCAAACAGGGAAAAATCATCACTGCTGCCAAAGCCAAGCTCATCCAAAAATTTGCAATATGCAAGCTCCCTATCAGAAGTAGACATTTATTGCACCTTGAATATATCTGAAAAATTCGTGGAACAAATTGTGCCCATATGCAAAATTAACAAAATAATAATATGCAACAGGAAGAGCAAACAAATACCCGTCAGTCCTATCCAGAATACCGCCATGACCGGGGAGAATGTTGCTTGAATCCTTTACACCCGCATCACGTTTTACAAGTGATTCGGATAAATCACCCAACTGTGATGACACAGTTATTAAAAACCCTGCAATCAGCGCCTGAGAAATTGTAAGCTTTGTATAAAAAACACCCGCAGCTGCAACAATGAGCGCCGCAATTGTTGCGCCAAGCGCACCCTCTATTGTTTTTTTAGGACTTATAACAGGCGATAGTTTGTGTTTGCCAAATTTGGAACCAAAATAATAACCGCCGATATCAGTTGCAACAACAATTAAAAAGACAAAAATTACAAGCCACAGCCCCTCGTTTATGCCGATTTGAAAGGCGTTAATCCTATCAGAGCTTATTTGTCTTATTAAAAGCAAATGGCAAGGCAGCCAACCCGAGTACAAAAACCCAAGCACCGTCGTTGCAACATTTACAATGTATGGCTGGCGCCCCATAAAAAGCACCATAAGAAATGACGCCATAACCGCAAGAGAAATTATTGAAGGCAGAAGGTCGAACCTTCTGAAAAATATTAAAAGCGCAAAAGCAACATCAGTCAGCAAAATAAGCGATAAGCTCGGGTGAAATCCCTTTGTTCTAAGGATTTTTACATACTCAATCGAACCTAAAAAGATTACAACCAAAAGAAAACCCAATATAGGCAAACCGCCCATAAAAAGGCAAACAAGCGCAACAAGGGAAATAATGACCCCTGTAATCACTCTCATTATTTTATTTTGCTTTTGCGTTTCATCCACTATACTGTTAAAACCTCTTTTTCTTTTTCCGCAACTATATCATCAACTATTGCAATATATTTATCGGTTAATTTTTGAACTTCAGCCTGAGCGTCTTTAACAGCGTCTTCGGGCATATTTTCGGCCTTTTCAAGCTTTTTAACATCATCAGTCATATCGCGTCTTACATTACGTATTGCAACTTTAGCGTTTTCGCCCATTGCTTTAACATCTTTTGAGAGTTGTTTTCTTCTGTCTTCGGTTAAAGGAGGGAACGAAAGTCTTACAACGATACCGTCCGAGTTAGGTGTTATACCTAATTCAGCCTTGGTAATGGCTTTTTCAATCTCTTTGACAATTGTTTTATCAAAAGGAGTGATAACAAGTGTAGTACCCTCGGATACACTTACTTGTGCCATTTGACGAAGCGGAGTAGGTGCTCCGTAATAATCTACCATAACTTTATCAAGAATAAGCGGATTAGCTCTGCCTGTTCTTACTGTCGCCAACTCCTTTTTCAATTGAGCGACGCATTTTTCCATTTTTTCCTTGCCTGAATTTTTAATTTCGTCAACTGACATTTTTATTCTCCTACATATGTTCCTATATTTTCATTATTTAAGATTTTTATAATACTGTCTTTTTGCGCAAAATCAAATACAAAAATGGGTATATTATTTTGCTTGCACAAAGAGCATGATGTTAAGTCCATAACTTTTAAGTTGTTCATAATAATATCATCGTATTTAATTTTGTCGTATTTTTTAGCATCAGGATTAATTCTCGGGTCATCCGAGTACACGCCGTCAACTCCGTTTTTAGCCATAAACATAGCTTCAGCACCGATTTCAGCGGCTCTTAGAGCTGCAGCGGTATCCGTTGTAAAGAAAGGATTACCCGTACCTGCGGCAAAAATCACAACTCTGCCCTTTTCAAGGTGTCTAATTGCTTTGAATCTTATATAGGGTTCTGCGATTTTATGAATATCAAGAGCAGATTGAACTCTGCAAGGAACTCCTATTTTTCTTAATTCACTCTGAAGAGCTATAGCATTCATGACAGTAGCCAACATGCCGACATAGTCACCCGACGCCTGGTCCATACCAAGCTTTTGAGAATTTTTCATACCGCGGAAAATATTCCCGCCGCCAACTACTATTGCAAGCTGCACACCCTTGTCATGCACCTTTTTAATTTCATTGCATATCATCTCGACAGGCTTTGGGTCAATACCAAACTCCTGACTGCCTAACAACGCTTCTCCGCTTATCTTAAGGAGTATCTTTTTAAATTTTAATTCTGACATGATTTAGCCTTACAAAACTAACTTAAATTAATTATACAAGAAAGTCAATCTGATGTATAATTGTAAATATGAACCTAGAAACACAAAACGCCAAAAACCTTATATCCAAGGACTTTAAGCTGTCAAATCAGGCAGCAAATGATATTGTAAATTCTGCCGATATAAAAACCTTTGAAACACTTTGCAAAAATTCAGAATACATTTTTGATTTTGTGGCAGATAAGGCAATAAAAAATCTGATAAACGCCACCAATAAAAATAACTTGTCAGCAACTTTAGAATTTGCAAAATTCTATGACCCAAAATTTTCTCAATATATTGAAACCGTATGGCAAAAATACGCCGATGAAGATTTAACCGATGAAATTTTAAACATTTTTGACTCAGGCACAACCGAGCAGAAAATATACGCCGCAAAGTATTTTGAAAAAATAAACGACCCTTTGGCACTTGAATATTTAAACAAGTACGCATTTGATGAAGATGAACTTCTAAGCTCTGCTTGTGCTTGCACGCTTAGGGCGTTCGGGGATAAAACTTCAAGAAACAAAGCACTTGAAATGCTAAATGCTTCTGATGATTTTCAAAAATTCTCTGCTATAAAACTTTTAATCAATTATGGGCTAAAAGAGGATGTTGCTGCCATAATAAATGAACTTAAAACCTCACCCTTTAGCTCAAATATTGCCCAAGAAATTATGTACAAGTATAGTTTTAGTCAACTTGAAAATCTTCTGGCGCCTGAAGATATTATTGCTTTATATGATGAAATTATCAGCTCATATCCGGAGGATATAACTCTTGATACGATTCAAGATTTTAACGTGTATGAATTTATAGAAAAAAATATAAACAACAAAAACTCTTACATACAAAGAATTCTAACAGATACAAAGCTGCTTGTAGAGCTTGTAGTAAGTGATAACATATATACATATGACCTGAATAAAAACGCCCTGTCCGAGCTAAAAAATATCGAAAGTTTATTAAAAAACCATAAGAGCGAGGGCACGTTAATATCCAATGAACTCAAAAATGAGAAAAAAAGAGCGCTCAGGGCTCTAAATACCCTTATAAACCTGAATTCTAAAGAAAATTTCAAAGAAATAGAAGAACTTTACACAAAAAGCTGCGATAGCGAAATACTGTGCGAATGTGCAAGAGTGGCAAAATGTCTTGATAGCAAGCTAAATCCTGCAATCGGACTTGAGAAAATAACCGACGCAAACGCAAAAGAGCTTTTTAAAAGCTACTTTTAATCCTCTTGTTCTTCTTTTGGTGCACTCTGTGATACAGGTTCATCCAGTTTTATATAATGAGCATCTTCCCATCTTAAATCTATATATTTGATTTTTTGTTTAAAATTCTCGGTTTCAGGAAGAATTGTTGCTATCCACTTTGCCCGAACAAGTGCAGTGTCGTTTATTTCGCCGAATCTTATTAAGACTTTTTCAAGTTTAATATAAACATCACTCGGGTTTCTCAAGTCAAGATATTCAACTTTTTGACCGCTATACGCTTCAAGGGACTTTGTAAGACGCAAAATCTCATCAACTCTGTCTTTGTTCCATTTTTCATAGTCATCACCCCGAACACCGTAGGTTATAATTTTATAGGTTTTAAACTTAGGACTTATTGGCATATATTCTCTATCTATAAACACGCCATCCGTTGTAATAGCCGAAATCGGCTCAGCGTCAATCTTTGGAGTAATAAGGAAAACAGGAACTCTCTCCTCCACAAGCACGTTTAATCTTGCAGGATGCCAAAGTCTGCGGATATAGACCTTTTTAATAGGCTGCAGCTGTGTAATGTTTTGCTCCATTTCAGTCGTATCAAGTCTGAAAATTTGAGTATTTGGAACTTGCACCTGTCTTATTAAATCAACTATTTTATATTTAGGAGTAATTGCATTACCCTCAATTTTTATAACTCTCTCGTCAGCTGAAGCCAAAAGCGTCCTGTCCAAATACCATCCGTGGAGCTTTAGCACCTTTAAACCAAAAAGAATTATAAGGACAATGAGCACAAGACGCAAAAGTCTGCGAAAATTTCTAATCGACATTTTTGTCGAAGCAATTTTTCTTCGCATTTTATTAGCTTTTAAACGTCTTCTATAGTATTCCTGTCCCATTAAAACTCCGAGGTCTTTAGTATTAATTCAACAAGATTTTTATAATCAATCCCCATGGAGTTTGCTTGCGCAGGCAAGTCACTTAAATCTGTCATCCCGGGGTTTGTATTTATCTCAAGAACATACGGGGTATTATTATATACCAGAAAATCCACTCTTGCCACACCAGTGCACTCGCAGGCAACAAATGATTTTACCGCAATGTCTTGAATTTCTTTTGTCATATTATCATCAAAATCAGCAGGCAATATAAACTTTGTCATGCCCTCTGTGTATTTTGCCTCATAATCATACCACTGGGTTTTTGTTTCAAAACCTAAAATGGGAGTAGCAAAGGTTTCAATCTTACCATCTTTCATTCTCTGCAGAACACCTACAGTTGCGGATTTTCCCTGATAATACTCCTCGATTAAAATTTTATTATCAGATTTTTTAGCAAGCAAAAAAGCATCTTTAAGCTCTTTAAAATTGTCGACCTTGCTCATACCGATGCTGGAGCCTTCTTTTACAGGTTTTACCATTAAAGGATAGTCAAGCCCCGAGACTGATTTTTCAAGCTCTTCCATACTTGTTACGCAAACAGATGAAATCAAAGGCACGCCGCATGAAGCAAGAACATTTTTTGTGGTTTCTTTATCCATACAAATTGCACTTGATTTGACATCACAACCGGTATATTTAATTCCCATAATCTCAAGCAGGCCTTGAATACAACCGTCTTCTCCGTATCTGCCGTGCAATACGTTAAAGGCAAATTCAAATCCGCCGTCACTCAGGGTTTTTGCAATATTTCTATCAACATCCACCATAAGCGCATTTTTATAACCAAGGTCTAAAAGCGCCTTATGTACGTTTTTTCCGCTTCTGAGCGAAACCTCGCGCTCTGCAGACATCCCGCCGCATAAGACTGCTATTTTTGAATTTTTATCTAATCTTTTTTCATTATTTTCCATTTTTCTTCCTCTGACTCGCTGAATTCTCCAAGTCGAACTATCTCACATTCAAGTTCGATGTCAAATTTCTCTCTTACACTATCATACATTTTATAAACCACATTTGTATAGTCATTTGAGCTGCAGTTGTCATAATTTATAACAAAATTCCCATGGTTTTCCCAAACACCGGCGCCGCCTGACCTATAGCCCTTTAATCCGCATTTATCCACAAGCATGCCTGCACTTAGCTTCTCCCCGTTAGGAAGAGTCGGATTTTTAAACACACTTCCTAAATTAGGCAGAGCAAGCGAGGGTTGAACTTTTTTTCTAAAAGCCGTGTTTTTCTCCATTTTTTCTTGAATTAAAGATTTATCCGTCTTTTCAAGCTCAAATTTTGCACTTAAAACCACATATCTTTGAGGGTTTTGTTTAACTATAGAGTTTCTGTAGGAAAAATTAAAATCCTCTTTTGTGAAATTTAAAACCTTCTTTTCTTTTGTATCATACACTCTTGCACTTAATAAAAAATCACTTATACACTGCTCATGTGCCCCTGCGTTCATTGCAACCGCACCGCCCAGTGTTGCTGGTAAGCCTATTAAAAATTCAAACCCGCAAAGGGAGTTTTTAAATGCTTCAACAGAGAGCTTTTGAGCACTTGCACCGGCTTCAACTTCAACAATATTTTTCCTAAGAGAAATTTCTGACATTTTTTTTGTTATTACAACAGGCTCTCTAACCCCCAGACTTGAGAGTAATACATTTGAACCCGCACCTAAAATTGCAAGTTTTTCATATTTTTCAAAAAGCGAACACAGTTGAGCTTCGTTTTTTACAAAGTATGCAACATCTGCAACCGAGGACATTTTAAGGGTATTAAAGTTCTTCAGTTCAAAATTTTCGTACGATTCAATATTACTTCTTGAGCATGTACAATTCATTTAAAACCCCGCCCATTTTTGTGATATCGCCTGCCCCAAGCGTAAATACTATATCATTTTCCTTTAGTGTTGGTAAAATTGCCTTGGCAGCATTTTCTATCGAGCCTTCAAAATATTTAGCTTCCTTACCCTGTTTAACAAGCTCAACAGCTAAATCACTCGGGGTTTTACCACCTTGGCAGCTCTCGCCTGCCGCATAAACATCCAGTACGCAAATATAATCCGCAAGAGAAAGTGCGGATTTAAAATCTTCATACAATCCCTTAAAACGAGAAAATCTGTGCGGTTGAAATATCGCAACAATTCTGCCGTCTTTGTAATTTTTAACGGCATCAAGCGTTGCTTTTATTTCACTTGGATGATGAGCGTAATCATCTATGATTCTTATGGAATTAAACTCTGCACTTTTTTGAAAACGCCTGCCCATGCCGCTAAAAGTTTTAAAATGCGGTGCAATTTTTTCAAAATCAATACCTGCTTCATATAATATTGATGCAACACCTAGGGCATTTATGACATTGTGTTTGCCGGGGATTGAAAGTTCAATTTTTGCAATAATCTTATCATCTGAGCAAAAATCAAAGCTACAGGACAATACATCATATTTAATATTTTTTGCCCTGTATTTTGCTTCACTGTTTTCTATAGAGTAACCCACAAAGTTCTTAAAATTTTTATTTTTTTCAATTAACTCCAAATTACCCTTATTATCAAGGTTAATAAGCACTTTAGCGTCTGATGAAAGGTTATTTAAAAATTTAGAAAATGTATCAAGAATATCACTCAAGCCGTTTTTATAAAAATCCAAATGGTCAGCCTCAAGGTTATTTATAAGAGCATAAGCGGGAGAATATTTTAAAACCGTACCATCACTTTCATCAAGCTCGGCTGAAAAATATGGAGTATTTTTATCCTCGCAGTCGCCGTTTGTGTTTAATTCAGGGATTATACCGCCAATAGCGTATGCGGGCTTATAGCCTCCCTTTGATAACAAATAGGCACAAAGCCCGCTTGTTGTAGTCTTACCGTGAGTTCCGCAAAAACCAAAAAACTTTGGATATCTTTGAGAAATTATTTTCAGCAAATCAGAACGATGCAGAACCTCTAAATCCTTATCACGAGCGTATTTAAGCTCTGGGTTATCTTCCTTTACAGCACTTGAAATAACAACTTTTGGCGAACCTGAAATATTATTCGCACTGTGCCCTATATAAACTTTTGCGCCGAATTTTTCAAGCCTTTGCACGTATTTACTTTTTGAAATGTCAGAGCCGCTTACTGTTTTACCCTCTTTTAGTAAAATCTCAGCCAGAGCGCTCTGACCAATGCCGCCAATAGCTATAAAATGATACTCGGGAAACTCCATCTACACCCCTCCGCAACAGTCTTGCACAACACCATGTTGAGTTTTGCCCCAGTCCATGGTTTTCTTTGTGAAAATAATTTTAAATATTATAAACATTGCTATAGGGAACCAAATAACAACAAAGTAAATTGCCGTTATAACAGCATGCCAGAGGGCTTTGAAGAAATCATAGTGCGAGTATTTAATAAGAGAATACACAAGACCGCAGGCAAAAAATACACCTGTGCATACAAGCAGGATAATAGAGGATAATATACTGTCCTCATACCCTCTTACAAAGCGAAACGCCTGGATAAATATCTCAGCAATAAGCCAAAACGGCAATAAAAACTCTGAAATGTATGCTATAAGGTCAAAACCGACTCTAAGTGACATATCTTTTGAGAAAAATACATCTTTTGCAAATTCCAGATATCTTCTGATACTGCCCTCAACCCAGCGTCTGCGTTGACGAATCAGAGCACTAAAGCAAATTACACCTTCTTCATTTACAATAGCATCGGGACAAAAACGAATATCCCAGCCTTTTATATGCAGCCTTGTAGACATATCAAGGTCATCTGTAATAGTTTCATTGTTCCATCCGCCAATATCAACAAGTGCTTCTCTTTTAATCATCTCGCCGTTGCCGCGAAGCTCAACTGCGCCTTTTACCGCATCTCTACCTATTTGCAGATATGAGTCAAAAACATACTCGTTATACTGGCATGCGGTTAAGAAATTTTGTTTGGCATTAATAATATTTTTCCTTGCCTGAACAGCACCAACTCCTTTGGGCTCAAGTTTCGGGAGTAAAATATTTATAAAATCAGGCTCGATTCTGGCGTCTGCATCAAAAACCAAAATCGCTTCACCCTTGGCAATTTTAAACGCATCGTTTAGAACCGCAGACTTACCCGGGAATGCGTCTTTATCTCTAATAAGGGCTCTGACCTTGTCATATTGAGCCTCCAATTGCTTTATAATTTCCGGAGTTGAATCATCTGACCTGTCATCTATGACAATTATTTCATAATTTTGATAATCAACATTCAGAACATTTTTAACAGTTTCAGATATTACTTCATGCTCGTTGTGGCATGGAATCATAATAGAGATAAAGGGCTTATAAGAAGAATTTGGAGCAGGGGGGTTTTTCTTCAATTTTCTTCTCTGGTGTTTTATTGAAAGGTACATATAAAGCATATAAAGCGCCATAAAGCATATTAAGAAAATTACCGCATAAGATGTCTTAAAGTAATTTTGAAAAATAATTAAAAAAGCCAAAAGGCAAGAAATTATAAGCAATAATGTAATTCTATCTTTCATAATCCCAGCTAATTATTCTCCTCATTGTCTGATTTTAGCAAAAAATAGCACTAAACACAAAAATTATAATTTTATTTACAATCATAGTCCAAATACAGGATAAAAACAAGAAAATAAAGGTTTAAAATATATATGTAGGGTAAGTTTCAGAGGTGTTGTTATGAATAATTCCGAAGTTTTTATCCCTCAAACAAATGGCGAGGTTTCAGACTCATTAACTCAAAACTGGACACAGCAAGCGTATGAGTGTTATTCAATCAACTGCAACTGCAAAAAATGTTCGATTGAAATAAACAAATACTCTTTTGTCTGTCAAATGCCAAAGATTGTACATTTGCTTTTGCAATTACACGGTAAACCGCAAGAAAAGCTCTTATTTTAAACGTCTTTTGTCTTATCTAAAAATGTCTTTAGTGCCTCATTTTTATTCTGCGGCGTATCAAGTGAAATATTTTTACTATCTTCTTTGTTCAACTCTTCCATAGTAACCATGGGCGAATAAAAACGCCTTACAAAAAGCAGCACAACAAAAATAACAACCGAACTGATTGCCACCGCCAGCATTACTTTCAAGAACATCTTAACCATTTTTGTAAGTTCAGACTTAGTATCAGGCACAACACGTTTTGTAAGAGCGACATTATCATTAGGCGAGCTCTGAACATCATCGATTACAATCGGTCTTTGCTCGCCTAAGCCCATTTCTTCGTTTAGCTTGTCAATGTCACTCTGCTCTTGGGTCTGTGCAACAGTGTCATCTTGAACAGTTTCAACTTGCACGTTTTGCGTATTTTCTTGCATGTTTATATCTTGAGGTTCAGCAAAAACAAGAGAACCTGAGAATAAAAACATACAACATAATATAGAAATTAAGGCTTTACGCATTTTTAACCTTTCTTGTTCTTCCTCTGCGTTTTGGTTTTTCTGCGGGAGTTTCCTCTGTTTTTTCGCTTTGAACAGTGTCAGCTTCTGAGCTTTCGTTTTGAACTTGCACTTCTTCTGCTGCCTTTTGAGCCTCTTTTTTCTGAGATTTTTTGGTTTTTCTTGAAACTTTTTTGGGTTTTTCTTCGGTTTGAGGCGCTTCTTCAACCACAGTTTCTTCAGCTTTTAGCTCAACAGGCGTTTCAATAACATTCACCTCAGGCGTAACAACTTCTTCAACAACTTGAGTTTGAACCTCTACCTCTTGAGAAACTATATTTTCTTCAACTTCTTGAGGTTTATTAAAGTCTTTGTTAAATCTGTTTCTTTTATCTTTTTTATTGAATTTTTGCTGGTTTTGACCATTTGTGTTGTTTGGCTTACCCTCGGTTGCAAAATTTGCCGAGAACGGGCCTTTTATTTTATTCATTTTTGCCCTGTTTTCACCTTGAGCATTTGAAGTTTGGAACTTGAGGTCTTCTACAATAAAGCCCTGACCGTTACATTTATCACATTTTTTGGTAAATATTTCAGCCAAAGACTGACCTTGTCTGTGTCGAGTAAGCTCAACAAGGCCTAAGTCAGAGAGCTGGCCGATTTGAGGTTTAGCCTTATCCTGCTCAAGCGCTAACTCAAAGTGCTCAAGAACTGCAAGTTTATCCATGCGAGAAACCATATCGATAAAGTCCACAACCACCATACCGCCAATGTTTCTGAGCTTTAATTGCCTTGCGATTTCATCGGCCGCTTGAAGATTTGTCTTTAAAATAGTTTCCGCCTGAGAAGATGAACTTGTAAACTTACCACTGTTAACATCAACTACAGTAAGTGCTTCTGTCTGCTGAATAAACAAATATCCGCCAAGAGGCAAATTCACTTTTGTTTGAAGTGCAGCGTGGATTTCTTTATTTACACCTGTTGCAACAAGCAATGGGTCATTGCCTTTGTGCATATTAACTTTTACATTCATATTCCAATGTTGCAAAAGCTGAGTTGTTCTATGCAGCGCAAAAGGCGTATCTACAATTATTTCTTCAACATCTTCTGTACATGCCTCACGAATTACCCTGTATAGCAAGTCTTGGTCACGATACAAAAGGCATGGAGGATTAGCGGTGTCTGCTGCCGTAACTATAGAGTTCCATTTTTCAAGCAATATTTCTATATCTTCTTGAATTTCAGCCTCAGATTGCCCCTCAGCTTCAGTCCTTACAATGACACCGACGCCTACTGGTTTTAGGAGGCTAACAATTGATTTTAAGCGGGCACGTTCTTTATTTGAAACAATTTTTCTTGAAACATTGACACCTGTTTCATCAGGCAAAAGCACAAGAAAACGCCCCGGCAAGCTAAGAGCAGTAGTAACCCTTGGGCCTTTGTGCCCTGTCGGCTCTTTTACAACTTGTACAATAAGTTTTTGATTGGGCTTAACTTTTTCTTTAAGAGGGCCCTTGCCGGAAATGTCATTTGCGTGAATAAAAGCCATTTTATCAGGCATGCCGACATCTAAAAAAGCAGCCTCAATACTTGGAAGAACATTATCTACACGGGCAAGATACACATCTCCCATTAAAACATCACCCTTAGAAACAAAAAACTCATTTACTTTGTTGTTTTCAATAAGGGCAGCAATGTTGTCTTTTTCTGAAATTACAATTTTTTTTGACATAAAATATTCCTTTTAAATCTTATAAAACTTTTAAGTCTTTATCAAAAAAACATACTCTCTTTATGTCAAAGAGCCACTGCTCTCCGTAAATTAGCTTTAAGAACTCATCAGCCCTAAAAGACGGTATGTCCTCGTTTTGACCTGTTTTTAACACAAATGTCAGAACTGAGTCTTTAAACTCCAGCGAGTTTAAAGATTTTCGATAATTAATAACTTTATTTAAACCTTTTTTTGTTTTTCTTTCGATTAAAATTTCATCGCAAGATAAACATTTTTCTGTATTATACTCTAATTCTTTAAAATTTAAAATACTCTCATTTTTGTAGAGTATAGGTTTTGCTGTATATTTTGCCCACTGTATAAGCATTTCAAGCGGCGGGAGCTTGTGCTCACAGTCGGAAAAATCTACACATTCAACAAGCTTGACGTTTGGATTTGTATTTTTTTCAAAAACTTCTTTAAAATCATCCCCCAAGGGTTTTCGCGTTTGAAAATATACAAGCTCGCACTCGCTTTCTATAAACAACGGCAGCGCAGGCGAAAAAGAGGTCTTTGGAATTTTATTGAACCCCTCAGTCAGCGCAAGCTCAAGGTTGGAGCGCCTCAAGGATTTTATAATGAGGTTTTGCCAATCAAGATGGGAAATATATTTTAACTCACCGTATTTTGTAAGTTTTATTCTGTATTTATAAACTTTTTCCTGCATTTTTTAATGCTTTAAATTTGTTTTGCACTCTGAATTTTGAAGTATTTTCAAGAACTTTGTCCAAAATATCATCGCGCGTAGTGCGGTTAAATTCACCAATTCTCTCTAAAGTATTTTTTACCTGAAGAGCTCGAGCCTCTTTAATCATCTGATTAAAAGTAAAATCGTTAATATAACTTCTTGAAATCGGACTCTCCATAACAAGACTATAGCATTTTTTTAAAAAGGAGATTACGAACTTTAAGTTTTTGTTACATTAATTTTTCTAAATGCACTAAAACATCATCAACATAGGAGCGATTTTTTGAAGAAAAGTATAAAACCTCAGTGTCAAAGGCTTTTTTTATGTAAGAGGCCTTTTTAAAGGCTTCATTTCTTGAAATGTAGTCGCACTTAGCCAGTATTGTAAAATTAGGCACAGAATTGAGCGTTAGCCACTCGTGCATTTGAAAATCATTCTTTTGAATATCATGACGTGCGTCAATAAACTGAATACAAGATATGAGATTTTTTCTTTTTAGCAAATATTCTTCAAGATTTTTTTGCCAGCTTGCCTGCTCGGCCTTTGAAACCTTAGCATAGCCGTACCCCGGCAAATCAGCAATTATAAAGGGCTTAGAGGTTGTTTGAATTTCAAAAAGGTTTATAAGCCTTGTTTTACCCGGGGTATTAGATGTTTTTGCAAGTTTTTGATTATTTACAAGCGTGTTTATAAAAGTGGACTTACCAACATTAGAACGCCCTAAAAGTGCAAACTCACAAATGTCAGTTACAGGGCAAAGTTCAAGATTGGGAGAGCTTAGTAAAAAACTCGCTTGTTTTATTTTCATAGTTTGGTGTTCTCAACTCGTTTAATCTTTTTTTGTAAACAACTGCAGATAAAAGATTGTAGACATTATCGTTGTTTATAACATTAACCTGAACCGCATCATCCATAATCTCAACATTAACAGATTTTGTACTTACAAAATCGGACTTTAAATTTGCTATTTGGATAATTTTTTTGCGTAAAATTCCCAAAGGCTGCGTGATAAAGTCTTCAAAAGATTTAAGGATGACATTTCTCATAGTTTCACAGTTATTATAGCAAATAATTTGCTTTTTTGTATAATAGATTAAGAGAGTTTAATAAAGGAAGTTAACATGTACCATGAAATAAACCAGCTGCACTACGGAGTTGCAATAGAGAAAGAAGAAACATTATTTAAAGACAAATCCGAATTTCAAGAAGTTGAAATTTTTAAAAGCAAGGGTTTAGGCAATGTTTTAACACTTGACGGCCTTATGATGACAACCGAGAAAGATGAATTTTTCTACCATGAAATGATTTCTCACATCCCTCTTATTGCACACAAAAACCCTGAAAATATCCTTGTAATAGGTGGCGGCGACGGCGGCACGGTAAGAGAAGTACTAAAACATAAATCCGTTAAAAGTATTGAAATGTGTGAAATTGACGGCATGGTAATTGAAGCAAGCAAAAAATTCCTCCCTACAATTTCTTGCGGACTTAATGACCCTAAAGTTAAGATTTTTGTTGAAGATGCAATAGAATACATAAAAAACAAGAAAAACTGCTATGATGTTGTTCTTATTGATTCAACAGACCCGATGGGCCCAGGGGAAGGACTGTTTACGGAAGAATTTTATACAAATGTTAAAAATTCGCTGCGTGAAGGAGGGATAGTTGTTCCTCAGTCCGAATCACCGTTTGCAAATGTTGTTGAAATGGGTAAGATGTATAAACTCTTGAAAAAAGTCTTTAAAAATGTAGCTCCTTACTGCGGCCCGATTCCTACATACCCCGGCGGCTACTGGTCATGGGCTTTTTGCTCTGATGAAGTTGAAGTACCGCATTGCCACAAAAAAGTTGACAAACAAAGAGCAGATGAGATTTCAAAACTTTGTAAAATTTATAACGCAAGAATACAGACCTCATCTTTTGATGTACCAAATTTTGTAAAGGAAATAGCAGGAGTTGAGTAATTACTGCATAAGTCAAAAACCAAATAAAGGATTAAGAGGAGCTATAACTATACCTTCTGATAAATCTATCTCGCACAGAAGTCTTATTTTCGCTGCACAAACGGGAGGCAGGGTTAAAATTTCCAATTTCTCCTTTGGCGCAGACTGCAGAGCAACCCTTGAAATTATAAAAAATCTCGGCTGCGAGGTTAATTTTATTGACGAGCGCACACTTATTTTAAATGCTCCAAAAAATTTTTCTGCGCCCAAAAATACTCTTGATTGCGGCAACTCGGGCACTTCAATGAGGCTTTTATCAGGCATGTTATCTTCTCAAGATTTTACAAGCACTCTAGTTGGAGATGCCAGCCTATCTAAACGCCCCATGAAAAGGGTGATTGAACCCTTAAGCCTTATGGGTGCAAAGATTAAATCCGACAACTTTAGGGCCCCGCTTGAAATTGAGGGCACAAAACTAAAACCAATACAGTACAAAAGTCCTATAGCGTCAGCTCAGGTTAAGTCTTGCATTTTACTTGCAGGAGTGAACACACAAGGTAAAACAACAGTATGGGAGGATACTCTTTCTCGCGACCATTCGGAGAGGATGTTTAAATACCTTGAGGCTCAAATACAAACAGGCAAAGACGAAAACGGATTTTTCACCACTATTGAAAAATCTCAACTCGTACCAAAAAACATAGAAATTGCGGGCGATATTTCGTCAGCAGCGTTTTTTATGGTTATGGCAGCAATTGTTCCTGATAGCGAAATTATTATAAAAAATGTCGGACTAAACCCGACTCGCACAGGGATTTTAGATGTTTTTGACAAAATGGGCGTAAATTATGAGATTTTAGATAAAAAAACAATCTCAAATGAAAAAACAGGTGACATCAAGGTGTCATACAGTCCGGATATTAAGGGTTGCGAGATTTCAGGCGATATTATACCGAGATTAATTGACGAATTACCCATAATTGCAATTCTTGCGTCATGCGCCAGTGGCGAAACGATTGTAAAAGATGCTGCAGACCTAAGAAACAAAGAATCTGACAGGATTAGTGCACTATCTCAAGGTCTTATAAAAATTGGCGTTCAAATTGATGAAAAACCGGACGGGTTTATAATCTACGGCAATAAAAAGGGACTAAAAGGCAACTGCGAGGTTGAAACACACCTTGACCACAGACTTGCTATGAGCTATTTTGTTGCGGGACTTGTTTGCAATAACCCTGTCAAAGTAAATGATTTTGTCTGGATAAACACATCATTTCCTGAGTTTTTACCGTTATTTGAAGAAATTTCTCGCTAAGGGCAATTTTTTTGCTTGAGATGTTTTATGGTTGTATGGAAAGAATAGATTCAAAATATCTCATATACCCCAAACAAGACCAAAACCCCGACAACACAAGGTTAAAAGTTTTTTATACAAACGACTGGCATGGTCAAACAGATAACATGGGCGGCATCTTGGGCGCATCACTGCAATTTGACTCTTCTACAAAAGGGCAAAAACTGGATACCCTAAAACTTGTAGCGGGCGATACTTGGTCAGGAGCAAATACAAAGAAAAATAATCTTATACTAAACCTTATGAATTATATGGGTTTTGACGCCTGCGCACTTGGTAATCACGAACTTGACGCAGGAACAAAGGCAATGCTTGATGTTGTTAACAACTCAAAAGACACAAAATTTGTATCTGCCAACCTTAAAAAAACTGACGGTACAGAGCTTAATAATATTACAAAATCATTTATAAAAGAAGAAAACGGCAATAAGTACGGTATCATAGGGCTTTCTCCGCTTGACTTAAAAACCGTTGTTGCAGTTGAGAAAATTCCCGATTTAGATGTGGAAAATTTTGAACAAACGGTAAAAAGCGCACAGGCAGAGATTGATAAGCTAAAGTCTCAAGGGGTTAACAAAATAATTGTCCTATCTCATATTGGCAAAGATTTGGACGAAAAGCTGGCACAATCCCTTGATGGCGTTGATATTATTGTAGGCGGGCACTCGCATGATAAAATTAAAGGCGCAAAAGAGGGAGAAAACCTCATAAGAAGCAAATCAGGAGAGCCCGTTATAATACTTCAAACAGGTCAAAATGCAGAAAACTATGGCATTTTAGATGTTGAATTTGATATAAACGGCATTTTAAAAAGTGTTTCAAATTCTGTTATAGAAACAAACAAAAAGAAAAGTTCAATCATAGACAATATAAGAGATGCTGAAATCGGTGCATCACCTCAAGTGGGTAATATAAAAGAAATTGACCCAATGCCCGAGAACAGAAAAACTCAACCCTCTCAATGGACGGCATTGGTTGCAGATTCTATGAGAGAGGCACTTAACACTGACGTTGCAATTATAAACAGTGCAAACATCAGAAAAGTTCCCCAAATAGGCAAATTAACAGAGCGTGATGTTGAAGAATCCGCACCTATGAAAAATGACTTATTAAAGACTCAAATGACAGAAGAGCAAATCGTCTCAGGCATTAAAAACGCCGCGTATAGAACTTATGGTGCAGTTGACGGCTATCCTGGGCTATTACAATGCAGCGGTATAAAATACACAATCGACACTAACGGCAACCTGCTCAATTTAAGCTTTGTTGATAAAGAAGGAAAAGAAACCCCTGTTGATGTTAATAACCCCTCTAAAACAAAAACATACTCCGTAGCGCTTGACAGTTTCCTTGCTAACGGCAAAGAATACCCCGAAATGGTGCCTAAATATCAGGTAGAAAAATTTAACTTTGATAAAGATACAACTGCTATAAACTCTCTAAAAAAACGCTCCGATAAAGACGGGCTAGTAATTAAAGACGATGGCAGACTGAAAATAGTACAAACATCGCAAGGCCCACGACAAAGCAGTAATATGAGAAACATTTAAGGGTAATTTTACCAAGCAGTTTCATAAAATATTTTATACAAAGATACCCTACAACAAATGAGGTTAAAAAACCCCAGCCTATTGCAGTGTAGTTAAATTTTGCCATTTGTGTAAAATCTATCTCTAGAAGCGGGTAAACCATTGAAGCACCCAAAATTACGGGAATACTCATCAAAAAAGAAAACCTTGCAGCTTTTACTCTATCTATACCAAGAAAAACTTGCGTAGCGATAGTTAAACCCGAGCGAGAAAGCCCTGGGAAGACTGCAAGACCCTGTGCCAAACCCGTCCAGAGAGATGTTTTTAAGTTCATTTCTTTATTTTGAGACTTCAGCTTTTCACTAAAGAAAAGAATAAAACCCGTAACTATCAAAAACAAACTTACAAATTTTGGATTTTCTACAAGGGCGTGAGTCGGCTCTTTAAGCAACAACGCTACAATACAGGTAACAGGAGTAGCCGCTATTATAAAAACCGCAGTTTTAAAATCAACTGATGTGTAGTCTTTTTTTATTAAACCTACAAAAAAAGCTTTTACAATATCAACAATATCCTTAAAAAAGAATATCAAAACCGCAAGCAAGGTAGCTAAGTGCACCATAATATCAAAGAAAATTTCTTCCGATCCGACATCACCCAGAAACTGTACGCCGCAAAAAAGCTTATATAAAGACTGAGCAAAGACAATATGCGCCGAGCTTGAAATCGGCAAAAACTCACTTATACCCTGTACTGCCCCCACAATAACCGCTTGCAGTGTTTGCATAATTACTCCTTACTCCCAGTATGATGCGCGCGATGTCGGTGTTTCCCAGACGTTTACCCTTGAAACACCGCTAAATTGCTCCTTAACTTTTTGATAAATAAATTTTGAAATTATCTCCGAGCTTGGTGATATACCTTGAAACTCAGGCAGTTCGTTTATGTCTTTATGGTCAAGATAATCTACAATCTCGTTAACTTTTTTCTTCAAAACTTTAAAATCCACAAGGATATTGGACTTATCAAGCTCGGTCCCTTGAATATAAACTTCTACCTTCCAGTTGTGTCCGTGCTGGTTTTCACAGTTGCCTTTATAGTTAAGCAAATGATGCGCGGATGAAAAATGTGTTTCTATCTTTACTTCAAACATAGCTAAATTCTACCACCAACATATATCAAGTGCAAAAAAAATACCCCCGCTGATTTGCAAGGGTATTTTAATATGTAATAAATTACTAGCCTTTGATTTGGTTCATAACTTCTTCAGCGAAGTTGTCCTGTCTTTTCTCTAAACCTTCACCAAGAACAAATCTGTCAAACTTAACGATTGATAGTTTGCCTTTGATTAACTGTTCAACAGTTTCGTCAGGGTTTTTAACGAAAGGTTGTTCAAGAAGAACTTTATGAGCCATTTGTTTGTTTACACGACCTTCAACAATTTTTGCTCTGATTGCTTCAGGTTTATTTGCAAGGTCTTCTTTACCCATTTCGATTCTTGTTTCTTCGTCAATTACAGATTGAGGAATTTGGTCTCTAGAAACAAACTCGGGAGCAGATGAAGCAATGTGCAAGCAGATATCTTTTGCAATAGCTTTTGTTTCATCTGAGCATGCGCCTTCGCATTTTGTTTCAAGTAAAACACCGATTTTGCCGTTGTGAATGTATGTAGAAACGCAGCATGGAGCTTCGTAGCGAACAAATCTTCTGATAGTGATTTTTTCACCGATTTTTGCGATTTGTTCTTTAATAACTTCATCAATTTTTTTCTTGCATACAGGGCAATCAAGTTCAAGAAGTTCTTCAACAGATTTAGGGTTTAATTTAGCAACCGCTTGAGCCATCATGTTTGCAAGGTCTTTGAAGTTTTCATTTTTTGCAACGAAGTCAGTTTCACAGTTAAGTTCAACCATTGCACCAACTTTATCTTCGATAAATGAAGCAACAGCGCCTTCGGCAGCTATTCTTCCCATTTTCTTGTCTGCAGAAGCAATACCTTTTTGTCTAAGGATTTCTGCAGCTTTTTCCATATCGCCCTCAGCTTCAACAAGAGCTTTTTTGGCATCCATCATGCCAGCACCTGTTTTATCTCTGAGTTCTTTTACCATAGAGGCTTTTATTTCCATTTTTTACTCCTTTTATTTATTCAGCTGTAACATTAGCATCTGCTGCTTCAATTTTTTCAATCTTTTTAACATCAGCAGCTTTATTTTGTCTGAGTTCTTTACCTTCCAAAATTGCATCAGCTAATTTTGAAGCAACAAGCTTGATTGAGCGCAAAGCATCATCGTTACCCGGGATAATGTAGTCAATGCCGTCAGGGTCAGCGTTTGTATCAGCAAGGCAGATAACAGGGATGTTCAACTTGTTAGCTTCTTGAATTGCAATAAGTTCTTTCTTTTGGTCAACAACAAAAAGCATATCAGGCATGCCTTTCATTTCTTTGATACCGCCAAGAGTTTTTGATAATTTTGCAAGTTGTCTGTTTAGTTGAGCAACTTCTTTTTTAGGAAGCTTTTGAGCGTGACCTGATTCCATAAATGATTCAAGTTCACGAAGTTTGTTAACTCTGCCTCTGATTGTTTCAAAGTTAGTCATCATACCGCCTAACCATCTACGGTTAACATAGTATGCACCTGCACGAGTTGCTTCTTGTGCGATAACATCCATAGCTTGTTTTTTAGTACCTACAAAAAGGATGTTTCTGCCTCTTGCGGCCATTTCTCTAACTGCTTCGTAAGCTTCATCCAATTTATCTGAAGTTTTTCTTAAATCAAGAATATAGATACCATTTTTTGCACCAAAAATAAATGGTTTCATTTTTGGGTTCCATTTTTGTGTTTGGTGACCAAAGTGTACACCAGCATCGAGTAATTCGACTAATGTTGCTACTGCCATAGTTTTCAATCCTTTCAATTTCTTATACACTCAAGGTTTAAACTTCTACCCCTATTGGCGCGGGCTGGTATAACTACCATACGAATTTTAAATTAAACCTTATCTAAAGAAAGTGTATTATAAACAAAAAAAATAATCAACTATAACGGATGATAGCAGGCAACAGAAGATTTGCCGATATTTTCCAAATGCGGCAATTTAGAAGCGCAAGTGTCATCAGCCCTTTGGCAGCGAGGGTGAAACGGACAGCCAAAAATAGGCTCCGTTAAGGCGCTTGGCTGGCCTTTAATATTTTTTAATTTTTTACCTTTTCTTACAGGCAGTGCATCAATTAAAGCTCTAGTGTACGGATGATGAGGATTTTTAAAAAGTTCATCACTTTGAGCACGCTCAACAACATTACCAAGATACATAATGGAAATATCATCACTATACCTTGCAACAACACCTAAATCGTGTGTTATCAAGATAATTGTTTTACCTTGTTCTTTGATTTTTTCCAACAATTTTAAAATTTGGGCTTGAATTGTAACATCAAGTGCCGTTGTCGGCTCATCTGCTATTAAAATATCAGCATTTGCCGCAAGCGCCATAGCAATTATTACCCTTTGTTTCATACCGCCCGAGAGTTCATGGGGGTAGGATTTTATTCTGTTTTTTGCATCTCTTAATTCAACGCTCTCAAGCGCTTCTATTGCCTTGTTTAGCGCTTCATCGCGACTTATGTCGTTATGGAGCATTATTGTTTCTATAAGCTGGTTTTCAATAGTATAGAGCGGATTTAGACTGGTCATAGGGTCTTGAGGAATAAGGGCAATTTTTCTGCCCCTAATTTTTCTTATTTCTTTTTCGCTTAATTTAAGCAAATCCAAACCCTCAAAAAGTATTTCCCCGCTTAATACTTTTGAATTTTTAGGCAAAAGTTTAAGAACGCTCATGACACTCATCGTCTTGCCGCAGCCCGATTCGCCGACTATGGCGTGTATTTTACCCTTGTAAAAAGTAAAATTAATATTGTTTAAAACCTTATAGACACTGTCATCTATACTAAGTCCAAGTGAGTAATTTTTTATCTCTAATACAGGCTGCATAAAAAAATTATAGCATATTGAAAAACTTTAAAAAGAACCTAAAGAGTAATTTAGTTAGCGCTTTGCATAGCCTGACGGCGTTTTTTTCTTCTCATTAAATCAACAAACGCCTCAAGCCTTGTGATATAACCTGCCTTACCTGTTTGCTCATCCATAATAAGGCTCAAAATCGGCAGATTAACATCTTCTCTCATTTTAGGGAAGATATTCTGTGACATAATTTCAGGCATGCAAGTAAAAGGTGACACGTGAATTAAACCGTCTGTGCCTTTTTCCTGAGCATACATAACATCACTGATACATTCAAGTGCATCACCGCCAATGTCACGCATTAGATAGGGCTTAGCCATACGATAAGCTCTCTCAAGGTGAGTTTCACCGCGCTTGCACATTTTTGGAATTATGGCATCTTTTAAAAATCCGCTTATAGTAAGGCTTCTTCTGACTTGAACTCCAAGCTTACCAAGCTCGCGTTCTATATTTTGATTTGAAAAACTATCCAAAACAAGGAATATTTCGCCCGTCAAATCAACATGTAATACTTCACGATTTGGGTCAATTTTTACGTTTGAAATCTCTCTTAAGCCTTTTTTAAGAGCTTTTTTCAGTTCTTTTGAGGAATTAGCGTCCATAATATACTTAAGAGCACGCTTATGAGCTTTTTCACTGTCGCCATAGTTTATCTCGCGCGCCCTGTGGTATGAAAGAAAATTTTGTAATTCATCCATTGCAAAAACTTTTCTCACTGCGATGTTTATAGCGCGGATTATCTGGATAATATTTTTTGAACCAGTTAAATTAACAAGAAAATCATACATGCCCTTAAAGCCGTCATACAAGGAAAGCTCAATATAATTAGCATGGTATCCTAATTCTTCAAGGACATTTTTAATACTTTTACCGTACTCGCCAAGCCTGCATATACCGGGGGATGTAATCATAGCAACATAATCCGCACCGCCTTCAATTGCTTCAATAAAATTCCCCAAAATAAGTTTATAAGGTAAACATATTGCCTCGGGGGAGTTTTTTGTACCCAGTGACAATGTTCTTTTGCTTGTATAAGGAGGTACAAAGGGCTCAATTCCCATTTTTTTAAGTGCTGCAGCCCAAGCGATATAAATTGTTCCCATATGCGGGAATGCTACTTTTATTTTCTTTTTTTGTTCTTTTTCCGTCATAAGACTATTCAAACACAAAAATATTTTTTAATCAAAAAGCCCCTGAAAACTCAGGGGCATAAAAAGAATTAAAGAAACGGAACTATTTTAATTCAACAGTAGCGCCTGCTTCTTCAAGTTTTTTCTTCATTTCAGCAGCTTCTTCTTTTTTAACATTTTCTTTGATTGGTTTAGGAGCGCCATCAACTAAATCTTTAGCTTCTTTTAAGCCAAGACCTGTGATTTCACGAACGATTTTAAGTACGGGGATTTT
>CALUSB010000001.1 GCA_944323335.1 Candidatus Gastranaerophilales bacterium | reverse complement strand
AAAATCGAAGAGATAAAAAAATTCCTCGAAACTGCAAAAGATGAGGAACGCGAGTTTTTAAACGAAGAAATTTCAAAAGAGATAGATAAATTAAACAGCTTAAAAAGAGAGCTAAAAAGTCTGCTTTCTCCATCTAAAATGGTTCAAAACTTAGGCGAAGAAAGACTCTCCATTAACTTAAGCGAAGAGCTTTATTGCTTAAATAACTCTGATTCTGAGCAAAATCTTCTTGCTCAAACAATAAAAGCCCGTCAGGAGTTAACTCAAGAGCTTGGCTACATTATCCCTAAGGTTCAATTTGTTGAAAACCCCGAGCTTGATGAATATACTTTTACGATTTCAATCCATGCAGTTCCTGTAGTGAGCGCTTGTGCGTATCCGAATCATTTAATGTTTTTTGAGGATGAACTAAATATAGACAAATACCCGAAAAACACTATAAAAGCTCATGATGAATTGACGGATAGAAAAATTGTCTGGATAGAAGAGCAATACTGCAAGGACTTTTGGACAAGAGGCATTACACCTTGCGAGTATGTGGTTGAATACCTTAAATACTACGCTATAAGCCATGTTCAGGAGATTTTTAACTATAGTGATATTAACCGCTATATAGAACTTGTTTCTGAGCACAATTCTTTTCTTATAGATTCAATACTGGGTGATTTTATCTCGGTATCCGAGCTAAAATACATCTTCTGCAGCCTTATAAGGGAAAGAGTAAGCGTAAAAGATGTGGTGTTTATTTTTGAGAAAATAAATGATTTTTCAGATGAATCTACAAAATCAGACTTGCTTGATAAATTAAGAATTGCGCTTTCTCGTCAGATTTGCTATTCATATGCTAATGAGCAAAAGCAGATTTTTGGCTATGAAGTTTCTAAAGAGCTTATTGACTTACTTGAAGATAACTCTGAAGAAGAATCAGGCGGAGTTGTAAAAATTGACGGCAGCAAGTTTTCTAAATTTAAAAAGAAATTGGCTGATATTTTATCCGAGCCAAAGACCGTGCTTGTTGCGCCGCAGCACTTGCGCCAGCTTTTATTTGTACTTATTTCTCAAATATACACAGATGTTCCGGTTCTTTGTTTAGAGGAGATTTCTCCCGAGTTTGAACTAAAAATACTCGGTGTTATTTAGTTTTTTCTTTAATTATTTTTGTTAATTTTAAAAGCGCTGTGTATGTTGGCAGAACAATAAGTTTTTCATCCTGTTCAAGTGATTTTAGCGCATAGTCAAAAGTCTTTTTAATGTTGTTATCTATAACCATTAAACCCAAGTTTACATCTGCGTACTTTAACCTCAGAGCCATATCATCGGCGCGAGTACCTGTGATAAAAATTTTGTTACTGAAGTTTTTAAATACTTCAAAGTCTGCATCCCAAAGCCAAGAAACATCTCTACCATCGGCATATTTATCATTTATGGCAATTAAGATTTTTGTATTTTGAGCGTTTTTTAAGCCTCTTAAGACTTCAGATGCTCCTGTGGGGTTTTTTATAAGGTATAATGATACGTCTTTGCCCTCAATTGTTGTGCTTTGCGCTCTGCCAAAGACAGGTTTGTAGTTATCAAGTGCGCGGGCGATTATTTTTCTGTCAATTCCGGCTAAATAAGCGCAGGATATAGCGCCAAGAGCGTTATACGCATTATATAAGCCTGCAAGGTTTAGTTTGTACATGATATTTTTGCCGTCAAATTTGACATTTAGTATAGAATAATTTCTAAATACTTTGACTTCCGCTGAAATATCGGGTTTTGGTCTTTTTATCTTGCAATCGCAGCTCCATAAACCAAGCTGAGAGTAAAATCTTTTTGAATATTTAAGCGGTTTTTTGCATACAGGGCAATATATCACTTCACTTGGACTGTTTGATTGTGTGTCAAAGTCACAAAATTCAACATTTTCAAAACCAAAATAGTAGACTTTTCTTTTTTTTCTGCCTGCTATCATGTCATTTTTGATGTTTTTTTCTATATCATAAAGACTCGGGTCATCGGCGTTTATTATTAATTTTAAATCGGGATTAATCCTTATGCCTTCTTGGATTTTTTTCTTTGTAATGTCTAATTCGCCGTATCTGTCCAGCTGGTCTCTAAATAAGTTTGTAACAAGCAGATAATCAAAAGATATGTTTTCAAAAATTTCTTTAAGATAGGCTTCATCTGATTCAATAACAAAGTTATCAACGGGAGTGTCATCTCCGTATTCTTTAAAATTATTATACAAACCAAGAGCAATAGCTGTTGCTATACCGTTTGGCATATTTGCGCCAAGTTCGTTGTGGATAACGCTTTTTTGCGCTTCTTTTAAAATTTGTGCCAAAATCCCTGCGGTTGTGGTTTTTCCGTTAGTACCGGTTATAGCAAATCTGTATGAGGTGACATAATCTTGAGATTCTATTAAAAAATCAGGATAAAATTTCCTTAAGTATTTACCCGGAAGTGATGTACCTTCGGAGTTAATTTTTCTCAAGAATTTATAAATTTTATTTGTGTAACTTACAGCTTGTCTAAAATTCATTTAAAATCGCCTGCCCTGCGTATGGAATAATCCTTTTAGATAAATTATAATACACAAATGGAGCAATACATATATATTTTTACAATAATACTTGAAATAATTGTTGCAGTTCAATTATGCCTTAATATTGTGCGTTTGGATAAAAAAGTCACTGCTCTTTTAGGTGATATTAAAACACTTGAGGGCAAAATTGCTCCTGCTATAGCTGAATTTCGCTCAGGTATAAGAAAATTTAATAAAATTGCAAGCTATATAATAAAAGCAAAGAAATTTGCGGCGCTAAGCCATATTTTATCAATAGTTGATATTATAAGCATATTCTTTTTGTTTAAGTCTTTTAGGATGTATAAGGGTCTTAATAAGCTTAAATTTTTGCGCAAGCTTTTTTCTTACTCTGTTGTTCGCTCATTATTTTCGTATCTAAAAACCGCCATCTGATTGTTCAATTTTTATTGGTCAAAAAGTCTAGTCCCAAAATTGCCAGTTGAGGTATTTTTTTTGGATGTTAAAAAGATTAGACTTATAAAAAAGAGAAGAGAACATTAGATATAAGGGAGTGTTCAATGCTAATCGAAAAAAGATGTTCACAAAATGAAGAATGTGTATTTATGGAATTCAGAGATGTTAATAAAGAATTTCTTCCTTGGCTGGAGGATTTAGCGTTGGAGTACCATTGCCGAGTGGAGAAAAAAGAATGGAGAAGCAAGTATAACAACTACGTAGTCTACGATTATGAGCCTTTTTGTTCTGACGGGTTTGAAATAAGCCTTACCATATCTTCAAAAAGCGTTTGTTTTCTAAATTTTGTCAGATATTTATATGAAATAAAAGTCCAAACAGTAAACTATCTAAACAACTGCATTGCTATTTAGGCGCTTATTTGTGCTTGCCTCAACAATTTTTTTAATGTATTGTCCGTAGTCGTTGTTATACTTTTTAGCTAAATCAAGGAGCTGCTCTTCTTTTATATAACCCATTCTCCAAGCTACTTCTTCAATGCAGGCAATTTTCATACCCGTATTTATCTCCATGGATTTAATAAAGTTTGCAGCCTGAAGCAGACTTTCAAAAGTTCCCGTATCAAGCCAAGCAAAGCCGCGTCCTAAGATTTCAACATCGAGTTTTTGGTTTTTAAGGTAAATATTGTTCAAATCAGTAATTTCAAGCTCGCCTCTTTGTGAGGGTTTAAGAGTTTTTGCATATTCAACAACATTTTTATCGTAAAAATAAAGACCTGTTACGGCGTAGTTTGAGCGCGGGTTTTGAGGTTTTTCCTCTATCGAGATAGCTCTGTTGTTGTTATCAAATTCAACAACGCCAAAACGGTGCGGGTCATTTACAGCGTAGCCAAAAACGGTAGCGCCAGTTGTTTTTTGTCCTACGCGTTTTAGCATGGAAGAAAATCCAAAGCCGTGGAAAATGTTATCGCCCAGTATAAGAGCGCATGGCTCATTGTTTATAAAATCTTGCGCTATAAGGAAACTATCGGCTATACCTCTTGGTACATCTTGTATCATATAAGAAAATTTAACGCCGATTTGCGAGCCGTCACCTAAGACTTTTTCAAAGTTTTGAATGTCTGAGGCGTTTGTGATGATTAGGATATCCCTTATTCCTGCAAGCAAAAGCGTTGTGATAGGATAATAAATCATCGGCTTATCATAGACAGGAAGAAGTATTTTCGATATCGGTAAGGACGCCGGATAAAGCCTTGAGCCTGCGCCTCCCGCAAGAATTATGCCTTTCATTTATTTTCCTTATTCGTTTTCTTCTTTTACTTCATTTTTAACTGCAGCGTTTTTTGCGGCAGCGAGTTTTTCTCTTACTTTTGTTTCAATTTCAGCTAAAATATCGGGATTAGCTTCTAAGAATTCTTTTGATTTATCTCTGCCTTGCCCCAGTTTTTCATCGTTGTAGCTAAACCAAGCGCCTGCTTTTTTAACTATATCCATATTAACTGCAACATCAAGTATATTGCCGATAGCGCAGATGCCTTTTCCGTATATTATGTCAAATTCTGCAATTCTAAACGGCGGGGCTACTTTGTTTTTAACAACTTTAACTTTAACTCTGTTACCGATGTCCTCGCCGTCTTTGTTTTTAACCGAGTCAATTCTTCTTATATCAAGTCTTACTGAGGCATAGTATTTAAGAGCGTTACCGCCTGTTGTAGTTTCAGGGTTGCCAAACATTATGCCGATTTTTTGTCTTAATTGGTTAATGAAAATAACGGTTGTATTGGTTTTGCCCACTATACCTGTTAATTTTCTCAATGCTTTTGACATAAGTCTGGCTTGAAGCCCCATTTGCTGCTCGTCCATAGCCTTTTCGATTTCTGCTTTTGGTACAAGAGCCGCAACAGAGTCGATGACTATTACATCAATAGCGCCTGAGCGCACGAGTTCTTCCGTTATTTCAAGAGCTTGTTCACCTGTGTCCGGTTGAGATATTAAAAGCTCATCTACATTCACGCCTAAATTTCTTGCATACTCAGGGTCAAGGGCGTGTTCTGCGTCGATAAACGCTGCTATGCCGCCTTTTTTTTGAGATTCTGCTACGATATGCTGAGCAAGTGTTGTTTTACCGCTTGACTCAGGGCCGTATATTTCTATAACTCTGCCTTTTGGCACACCGCCTATACCAAGCGCTATATCAAGAGCTAAAGCGCCTGTGGGTATGTATTCTACATTTAGAGTTGATTTATCGCCAAGGCGCATAATCGAGCCTTTGCCGAAGTCTTTTTCTATTTTATCAAGTGCAAGCTTAAGAGCCTTGTCTTTACCTGCTTTTATCTCATCAAGTTCTTTTTCTTTAACAGCGTCTGCCATCTTAGTTCCTCTTACTTCCCTAATCTATAAAAATATTATATAATAAAACCCATGAAAACTGTACAACTTAACAATTTTGAAATAGGTAAAGACAAACTCACTATTTTTGCAGGCCCTTGCGTTATAGAAAATATGGACATGTTGCGTCAATGTGCAAAAAGACTTAAGGAAATTTGTCTTGAACTTGATATAAACTACATTTTTAAAGCTTCTTTTGATAAGGCAAATCGCTCCTCAATTACCTCATACAGAGGCCCGGGGCTTAAAGAGGGGCTTTTAATGTTATCTAAAATAAAAGAAGAGTTTGAAGTACCTATAGTGACTGATTTTCATGAGTCAAATCAAGCTTCTGAGGTGGCTAAAGTCGCTGATGTATTACAGATTCCCGCTTTTTTGTGCAGACAAACGGATATGCTGACTTCTGCCGCTAAAACAGGCAAAATTGTTAATATTAAAAAAGGTCAGTTTTTATCTCCTTATCAAATGGAGTCTTTGGCTAAAAAAGTTCTTGATTGCGATAATGACAAAATTTTAATTACCGAGCGCGGTACGAGCTTTGGCTATAATAATCTTGTAGTTGATATGCGCTCAATTGAGATTATTCAGGATATGGGTTACCCTGTTGTGTTTGATGCTACACACAGTGTGCAATTGCCGGGCGGCAGAGGGGAATCTTCAGGCGGAGAGAGAAAGTTTGTACCTCTCCTTGCAAGAAGTGCCATAGTTTCGGGTGCAAGAGCGCTGTTTTTTGAAGTTCACCCATGCCCGAATTGTGCTAAATGTGACGGCGACAATATGATAGCACTTGATGACGCGTATAAGCTTTTTAAAAACCTTAAAGAATTATTTGAACTTAGCAAAAAAATTATCTGATGTCTTTAAAACTGTCGCTTATGTGCTCTAAAAACTCTGTATATAAGAGCCTTTGCCTAAAGAGGTATTCTCTTAAATCTTCATTTACGTAGTTGAATTTTGCAAACATGCCCATTTTGTTTAGCGTGTAGTTTAACTTTGCTTTGTTAACAAAGTAAATTCTGTTGTGGTGCCTGACTTTAACATTTTTTGAGATGCTTGATTCCCGTAATTTCATCTTAAACATATCGAACCTCAACTATTACGGTTAAGATTTTAATATGTTTTTTTTAAAAAAAACTAATGTATATTCCTACCTTAAATATTTAAAAAATATTGGCATAAGAGGTCATATAATCAGTAATGACGCTAATTAGCATGGGTAAAATCCAAATCATAATCAAAGCTCCCATAATGGGTTTAAAAAGGAAGCTTAGCTGGAATACGTTAACTTGCGGGGCGGTTTTAGAAATTATACCAAGGATGATGTCTTGTCCTAAGGTTGCGAGCAAAACAGGCGCTGCAAGCTGCATACCAAAGTAGAGCACATTTGATGTAAGTAAAACAAGGTAATCGGGGTTTATAACCTGAGATAAGGGAATTATTGTCTGATACATTCCAAAAACGTCAAAACTTCTTATAAAAGCATTTATCAGCCAATACGCTCCGCCCGCGCTTATAAAAATAATCAACCCTAAAATTGTAAAATAGTTACCCAAAATAGATGTTTGAGAGCGAGTTGTAGGGTCAAGCACCATAGCAGAAGATAAGCCCATTTGCATATTTATCATATCGCCTCCGGCGCTTACTGCAGAGAGTATGCAGTTTGCAATGTAGCCTAAAATAGCCCCGAAAGCGTAGTTAAGTAAAATTGCAAGAAGTATTGAAGTATGCTCGGGTATTGGCTGCGGCTTTACAAGCATTGTCACAATAACGGTAACAATTAGAGCCAGAGCAATCCTTACCATAGAGGGGACTTCTTTTCTGTTGAAGGGCGGCGCAAACTGCATCAGCCCCAACAGGCGGCTGAAAACCATTATTCCCGCGCCCAGTGCAAGATTGAGCTCGGGAAAAAGTTTTGCAAATTGTGCCAAAAATAAATCCATGGTTTTTAGGGTTCTATTCTGCAGTTACCGACTATTGCGCCCATTTTTTTGTTGTCGTTATTTATGTCATAGTTAATTGAGCTTGAATTGCCGTCTTGCATAAATATTTCAAAAGACGAGCTTGAAGTGTTAAATGTCTTTATAACAAGGGTGCTTGCTGCTCTTTTGCCTTGTTCAAAAGGTTCGTTATCAAGGAAGAAAAATCTTAAATTGCTTCTGTCTCCAAGGTTTACATTTTCAATTGTAGAAGGGCAGCTTATTGTATATCTTGAATAAGGTCTTAAACCCACATTGTCGCCTTGGCGAAATATACTGTTGGCGTCTATTTCATAAGCTAATGTTGAACCTGCAAAAAGCAAAAGTGCAAGTGCCGTTAAGATTTTTTTCATTTATTTACCTCCCCATTATTTTATTTCTTTCAATGAAATTAGGTGCCGGGTTTGCTCCTCTTCTTGTCGGGCCGTAAAGGTTCTTTTCCGCTTTATCAACCCAAGGGAGTTTTCCGGGGTTTTTCATAATTTCATTTAAGTCTTTTTGAGAACCGTCAACTTTGTCATACATTTCATTTGTAAAAGGACGGGTGTATTTGTAGTAGTTTGAATCAAGGACAAATTCGTCATTTTTTGGAACTACGTTAAAGGCAATGGCTGAACCTTCTATGACAAATTCTGTCAGGATTTTAATATACCACATACCAAGAACTATAATGGTTAAAAACACAAGTAAAATTTTTGGTGCTGCGGCGATTGTTTGCTCTTGTACCTGAGTTACCGCCTGCAAGATACCTACAACAAGACCAATGCCCGCTGCAACAAGTACGCAGGGCAGTGATACCATAAGCATCACCATAAAACCTTTAGCAAGATATTCTACAAGTATTTCCATCAGTTAAAGCTCTCCACAAGTCCTTTGACAATAAGACTCCAGCCGTCAACTGCGATAAATATAAGCAGTTTAAAGGGAAGAGAGATAATTGTCGGTGATAACATAAACATACCCAAAGCCAGAAGAATGTTTGCCACAACAAGGTCAAGAACAATAAAGGGTATAAATATTATAAAACCTATTTCAAAGGCTGTTTTTAGTTCACTTATTATATAAGCGGGTGCTACTTCCCAAAGTGTTAATTCATCGGGGTTAGAGGGGGGCTGCTTTCTTGTTTTTTCGACAAAAAATGCTAAATCCCCTTGCCTTGTCTGCTTTAGCATAAATTCTTTAAGGGGTTTTGAGCCTTCTTGTATGCACATTACAAGGTTTCCGTTTTTATACGCAGGCTGTCCAGCTTTTACCATCTGGTCAAAAACAGGTGACATAGTATAGAAAGTTAAAATCATAGAAAGCCCTATAAGTACAATAGCGGGCGGAACGCTCTGTGTACCAAGAGCGGTTTTGAGCATTGAAAAAACTATGGTAAATCTTAAAAAAGAAGTCATACACGAAAAAACCAACGGCAGCAATGAAAAAAGGGTCATTACCACCAAAAGTTGTATAACGGGATTCATATCTTTTAAAAGTACATCCATATTAAAATCTTTCTTTTTTTGAATTTATTTCTTTTAAAATACTTCTCATGACATTTTTTGAGCCGTTGTCGGATTTTTTAAGCTCAAGGAGTTTTTCTTCAAGTGTGTTTATAGGTATTTCTTTTTTCGGTGTTTGAATTTGCTCTGTTGTTTGATTTTTTTCTTTGTTTTCAAGTTTGGCAAGAAAAGTTGTTGAGTCCACATCAGCTGCTATGAGGAATTTTTCATCTTCCCAGTTTATTACATAGAGAGATTTTCTCTGATTTAGTCTTAGCATATCCTCAATTTTCAGTTTTGAAATATGCGTATTTGTCTGGTTTAAAACGACATTTTTATAAACCGCAAATGCCACAAAGATTACTCCAAGCATTGCAAGCGTATAGAAAATAAAAGCTATGATGTGTGTTGTCATTTTTATCCTTTACTTTTCTTCTTCAAAATCCGAGTAATCAAAGTCCTCTTCTACATCATTTTTTGCTGCAGGGGCGGGAGCGCTCTGAGGTCTTGGTTTTGCTGCTGCTTGAGGCTGAGGCTGTCTTTGAGGAGCTCTTTGAGCTGCCTGAGCTTGTGGCGCTGCTTTGTGAGCTGCTTGAGGCTGAGGAGTTTTTTGAGCACTTTGAGCCTGCGCTTGAGGTTTTGCAGTTTGTGCTTGCGGTTTTGGTTTATTTGCTTCTTCACTTATAATTTCATTAATTTTAACCGCATATTTATCATTTATAATGACAAGTTCGCCTTTTGCAACGGTTTTATCTTCAACAAGAAGAGAAATTTCGTTGTTAAAGATTGAACCCAAGTCAACCACAAGCCCTTTTGAGATGTGCTTTAGCTCTCCTAAGGTCATTTTAACCTTTTTAAAACGCGCACTAACTTCTATTTGTATATCATCCCACATGTTTTTATTTGTATTCTCCTCTCTGTCGATATCATGTTCTTCTTCATCAAGCTCTATCATTAAGGCAGGGTCGGGGTTCACCTTGAAGTCTTTTTCAGATGTGCCTGTTATGATTTTCATTTTGTTTACGGCACTGTTCTCAAGCAGTATTATGTCCCCTTGTGTGATGTTTTTCAAATCGTTAAGGGTAATTTTTGAGCTTCCTGCTTCAATATCAAGAGCGGCGGATAAGTTTTTGAATTCTTCTTCGCTGAAGTTTACCTGTTTTTTAAGTTCTTTTTTGTTAATCCTTGAATAAGGCAGTGTGATAATTATTTTTGAGTTTTTGTCGTCTTTGTTTTTTATTACTATTACAAAGTTATAGACATCTTTGTTTTTGAGTTCAAATTTGTTTAAGTTTTCAACAGGGATAAGGCTTTCGCTGAATGATTTGTAGATAAAATCACAATATGCGTTAAGGATTTTTATCTCAAGTTCGGATAAGTCAATAAGCTTGAATTCAGGGGAATTTGAACCAAATGCGTTGTGTAAAAATAATCTTGCAAACTCATCAGAAAGTCTTATTGTAACAGGAGGAGTGTGGTTCGAGGGTACTTGGCTTGTAAAGAATGAATCACCCTTTAAGTACCTGTCATCTTTCATTTTTTCCAGTTTATTTATGTCAAAAAGACGAAATTCAAACTCGTCTTCCCAGAAGTTTTGCGTTGCTTCTTTTATTTTAGGCAAATAAGAGCCGTCAAATTCCGCAAGAACGCTCGAAATTTGACCACATTCTTTTTCATTGAAGATGTTTTCAAAACTCCCCTGTGTGCTCAATTTTACCTTATTCAATTATACTTATCCGTAATTATTATATATTTTAGTATAAAGTCGGGCAATTTGTTAATTTTTTATACATTATTGCTCATCGGGTGTGTTTTTTTCAAAAATATTTTGTTTCTCGAGCTTCTTGGGGTCAACTTTTACCATAAAACCGCACTTTGAGCAGGCCAGAATTTTTTTTGTCGAATCAATGGGGACAAAGATATGCTCGCATTTTTGTTCTTCTTGCACGTCTAGCTTGGGGGTTTGTTTTTTAAAAAATTGAAAACCCCCGTCTTTACTTTTTTTATAAATACTTGCTATGAGTTCAAATATATACATATCCTGTTTTTTTAATTATAATTTTATTATATGAAAAATCAATTTAAAAAGTTTATATCTTCAACCGTTGACTATCACAATTTTAGAGGTGCTCTTGATATAGCATCCGAACTTAACTGCGGTATAGAAATAAGCAGATTTGGCAAGCTTAAAGATATTGAAAACTCTTTTGAC
Organism: Candidatus Gastranaerophilales bacterium; assembly: GCA_944323335.1. Taxonomy (GTDB): domain Bacteria; phylum Cyanobacteriota; class Vampirovibrionia; order Gastranaerophilales; family Gastranaerophilaceae; genus Galligastranaerophilus. The sequence goes on along the minus strand of CALUSB010000001.1, from coordinate 105,194 downwards.
ATTACAAAAAAAGAATACTTGGCTGCGCTAAAAGATTTTGACGGGGATGTAACGCTCCATGGGTTTTTTTCTAACTTAAATGTTGCCTCAAAAGACCCGCTAATCCGTGAGGTGTCTGAAAAAAGATATTACCAAAGTCTTGAATTAGCATCGGAATTTGGTGCAAAGACGGTTATTTTTCATACTTGTTTTAATAATTTATTAAAGCACAGAGAATACAGGCAGATGTATTTTCAAAGGAATATTGAATTTTTCCATGAGTTTATTCCTTATTTTGAAAAAGAGGGGATAATCGTTACTCTTGAAAATGTCCATGAAAGCGACTGGGAGCTTATAAGAAGTATTGTCGCTACAATTAATTCTCCAAATTTAAAGGTTACAATTGATATAGGACATTGCAATTTGCACTCTGACTATCCGGTGTCGGAGTGGATTAGAAACTATGGCATAATGCTGCATCATATGCATTTTCACAACAATTACAGAGATGAAGACTCGCACAGTTCACTTTTAAACGGTTCGCTTGATATCGAGCCTGTTATAAAAACCCTAAAAGATATGTGCCTTTTGCCTCAAATTACTTTTGAGATTTTTGATAAGGATGCGCTTTTTGAGAGTGTAAAATATTTTGATGAAGTGGTGGAGAGGGTTAATTAATCTTCCTTTTTATCCCTGACTTCAAAGGTTATTTCCCACTCTTCTTCTTTTGTTGCGGGGGTTTGTTCATCCACAAAATTAGCATCCTGCACGGCTTTAGTTTTGTAGTCATTTACTGTTGTTACCTCATGCGGGATGTAGACTTTCTCTTGAGGTGCTGTAACTGTTTGATTTACATCTTGAGGGGTGTTTTCTTCTTCTTTTGTTGCAACCGTTACAATTGCAGGTTGTTTGACTTCTTGCTTAGTTTCTTGTGGCGCCTCATCAAGCGGCAGCCAAAAACCGAAAGTCGAGCCCTCGCCTACCTTTGAATGAACAAAGACTTTTCCTTTGTGGTGTTTTTCAATTGCAATTTTTACAAGGTGCAAGCCAAGCCCTGTACCTTTTATTGTATGGGTTGCGTTTTCTATTCTAAAGAATCTGTCAAAGATTTTTTCCTGATATTCAGGTGCTATACCCATGCCCATATCTTCAATGGTTACTTCAAGATATTTTGGGTCTTTTGCTATCTCTGCGCGAATTTTGACACGGGAATTATCCGGAGAGTATTTTATGGCATTTGTTATAAGGTTTGATAAAACCCTCTCTATGCTCTGCTCGTTGAATGTAACTTCGGGCAGGTTAGGCTCTTTTATTACCGAGAAAGTGATATTTTTTTCTTCCGCAAGGATTTTATGGTCTTCAAGAGAGCGCTCTATGGTCGGCATAATGTCTTGTTTTGTCTTTTCAAGTTCTGCGTCATTTTGCAGTTTTGAAAAGTCTAAAATGTCGTTGACCATTTTATTTAAGCGGATAACTTCCTGATTTATCGTTCCTATGAATTCTTTCTGCTCGTCATAGTTAAAGTCTTTTCCGTAATGGTAAAGCGTTTCGGCATAGCTTGTAAGTATGGTAACGGGGGTTCTTAATTCATGAGAAACATTTGAGATGAAATCGTTTTTAAGTTTGTCTACTTCAGCTTCTTTTGTAATGTCGATGAGGATTATAATGTAGCCCATGTAATCATGCACTTTTGAATACATAGGTGATATAAGGGTTTTAATCACATTGCTATCGACATTTATGTTAAATTCAAGGGGTTTTTTCTCCATAACATCAAGCGGAGTGTCCTTAAAAATGCTTATTTTTTCTCTAAAGCACATTTCTCCGTTTCTGTCGCAATAGTTTTGAATTGAAGTTCCCGCTAAGTCCATCGCGGTAGCGGAGAGGATTTTTTGCGCGGCAGGGTTTACGATTGTGATTTTATCAAAGTTATCACACACCACAACACCGTTTGCAATGCTCATCAGCACCGCCTCAAGCTTGTTGCGCTCAAGTGTTAATTGGTCAACATTTTGCTCTTCATAGGCGTGGAGTCTTTTTGACATGTCGTTAAAGGCAGAAAAGAGCTCTTTTATTTCTCCTGAGGATTGTTTGTAGTCAAGCACCGTACCGAATTTGCCGCTTGAAATTTCTTTTACACCGTGATGCAAGAGCCTCAGTTCGCGGGTTATAAGGAATGTATTAACCACAATAACGATAGTAAAAATTATCCACACAAGGGTAAAAACAACAAGCATGGAGTTTTTTGTAGTATGAGCTACAACACTTGCCATATCGGCACTTAAGCCTATTTCTACTATGCCTACGATTCTGCCGAATGAATCTGTCATAGGAGAGCTTATGTTTATTCTCGTTTCTTGTGCTCTGCGGTTGTAGGCGTCTGCAGTTGTGTAGATTATTTTGCCTTTTTCATCTTTAAAAGTAATAAATGAGATGTCTTTGTTGCTTGTTAAAATTGAATTGGCATGAGTCCTCAAAAGATTGTACTTGTACTCTTTTGGGGTATCTTTTGTAAGTTCGTAGCTTTGTATGGCAAGGGTTTTGGTCAAAATTTGTCCAAAATTGCCGTAAGAATCATAGAGTTTTTGCTGAATTTTACTTATAGCAAAGACTGCAACTCCAACAATAAGTATTGTGGAGATAAGTAAACCCGTAATAATTAATTTGTTCTGTGCTGTTAAATCGAACTTAATTTTGTTCATCTCAGGCAACATTATAACACAATAAACTGTGTTATAATCCTTTTATGCAGAAAAAAATAATTACAACAAACAAAAAAGCATATCATGATTTTTTGATTTTTGATAAGTTCACAGCTGGGCTTGTTTTAACCGGAACTGAGATAAAATCAATAAGAAAAGGTGCGATAAATTTAAAAGACTCTTTTGTAAAAATTGAGGATATGGAGGCTTTTTTATACAACGCTCACATAAGTTTATATGAGCAGGGAAATCGCTTTAACCATGAGGAAAAGCGCGTAAGAAAGCTGCTTTTAAATAAAAAAGAAATTTTAAAAATGCTCGGCAAAGTAAAGCAGGAAAACTACACTATAGTCCCGCTTGAGATGTATTTTTCGGGCAGATGGGCAAAGCTTGATATAGCGCTTGCAAAGGGTAAGAAACTCTACGATAAAAGAGATGCGCTAAAGAAAAAAGACATACAAAGAGATATTTCAAAAGCTGCTAAGCGCTAGGGATTGGCCCCTGCGGCTATGTTTTCCACCCCTTGAACATAGGGAAGTATTACACTTCTGCCGTTGTCGGGACTAAAATAGATATAGAACATATCAGACAGGTTTACTTTTTCCCAATCAAGTCCGAATAAGTCGCTCTCATCTTTATATTTTGCTGTTTTCCAGTTGGTTTTTTGAGTGTCAATGTTTGTAGGTTTTTTGTCTCCGTCAACATCGACATAATAAGTGTATGAATTTACTATGTGGTATCTGAAACCATCTGCAGTATAATAAACGGTGTTTCCCTGAGCATCGGTTGTTTCTCTTACTGAGTTAAGCCTGCTTTTTATATGGTCTAAATAAACTTCATTTTCCGCATCAGTTCTGTTGTTATAATCTTCAGGCGCCATATCTTCTTTTAGTGCCACATCTTGAATTATGTTATTTAGGACAGAGTAAGCTTTTTTCCCGCCCGTTCTGTATTCATATTGTTTAGATTTAGCAGTAACAATAGGTATTGTCATAGCTGCAACTATGCCTATTATAGCAAGCGTAATAAGTACTTCTGCTAAAGTAAAAGCCGTTTTTCTATCCGTAAAAATAAAACTCTTCATTAGAATACCCGATAATCCTAAAGTCGCTACAGACATTATAAAATATTTTATAATGCCATGCAATGAAAAGGACATTTTAATTTTTCAAATATTTACTTTTAAAAGAGTCCTTAGGGCGCGCGGAATTTGACTCTACTATTTCATAGTATTCGTTTTTATTAAAATCAATCCCCCATTTTTTTGGGTTTAGTTTAATTTTTTTATTCTTTTTGTCTTTTCCCATTACATTTCAAGCTCAAGGCGCATTAATTTGTTTGTAACTCTTACAAGCAGTTTGAATTTATCTACTTTTACTATAAAGAAAGTTTTATCATCTTGCTTTTCTGAAATTCTATATTTTATAGAGCTGTCAGATAAGTATTGTCTAAATTGATAAAGTAAAAATACATCATCTTCTATGTAGCCAAAAAGCGCCTTAACACCTTGGCGGTCAATGACCATAAAGCCTCTGTTTGGTGCAATTTCTACAGATGAGAGCACTTCAGGTTCGATGTAGGGCTCTTCTTTTTCCATTGTACTTACTGGAGTTTCACTTATTTGTACATCCATAGCCAAATCTTTGAATTCATCTTTAAAAGATTGAACTTCATCTTGTGTGTTATTTTCAATAAGCGGATTTGTAGTTGTATCTGCTTCTTTAAGTGTTTCAAGGTCAATTTTTTCTGTGGTATCAGTTAGTGTTTTATCTTCCGGCATGTCCTTATTTTGTCCTTTTTTCTGGTTTTTGTTCAGCAGTAAAAGCATTATTATCCCTATAAGTGCTACAAGAGAGGCAATTATAAGTATCGGATTATCGATTATAATATAATAATAAGGCTTAAGCGGTGATAATTTATCCTTTAAAATCTCTATAAATGATACTTTTGTGTTCTGCTCATCTATCGCATCGGGAATTGTTACGGGTTCATTTATTTCAGGATTGTTTGTAATATCCTCTGTGACTACATTTTGGGTTGTTTCTTGAGTTTCTTGTTGAGGTTCTTGTTGAACTGTGGGTTTAGCTTGCTCTTGAGGTTTTTGCTCTACTGTAACCTTAGGTGCAGTCGCAGTTTTTTGTACCGCGGGAGCTTGTTTTTGCACTGCGGGGGTTTGTTTTTGCACAGGTTTTGCGGCGGGTTTTACGTTTTGTTGAGGTTTTATTTGATTTTGCAGCGCCCTTTGTTGTCTTAGTTTTTCTTCCTGAGCCCTTTTTTGTGCCTCAGCCTGTGCTCTTTTTTGCGCTTCTAATCGTGCTTTTCTTTGAGCTTCAGCTTGAGCCGCCCTTTGTGCTTCTAATTGAGCTCTTCTTTGAGCCTCAATTAGAGCTTTCTTTTGTGCCTCAACCTGTGCTCTTTTTTGCGCTTCAAGTTGTTGGGCTTTTCTCTGTGCTTCTAATTGAGCTCTTCTTTGCGCCTCTAATTGTGCTTTTCTTTGAGCTTCAGCTTGAGCTGCCCTTTGTGCTTCAAGGGCTTTTTGCTGCTGAATTTGTTTTTGATTAGCCTCATATTGCGCTTGGCGCTCTCTTGCTTGGATTTGCGCCTGTTTTGTATTAAATGCGCTATCAAGTTGTGCGAGTTTTTTTGTATCGATTGAGGGGGCAACAGAACCTGATGCGGTCGATATTTTTGGGCTTATATTAACAGGTTTTGTTGTATAAATTGTAATTTTTGTATAGCCGTTATTTAAGTCCTGTCCTGCGTAGGGGAATAGCTTAACTTCAACATTTTTAATGTCGCCCACAGGGCTTATTGAGCCTACGGAGTGGAATGTTTCAGGTAAGAGCATATAATAGCTGGTATTTGTTTTTTTAATGATTTTTACGGGTTCACTGTAGGGCTTTTGGGTGTAGAGCCTTACGTTGTAGTCATTTGAGCCGCATTTTACAAGGTCGACTTTTAATAGGCTGTTTTTAAAATCACTTTCAATTGAAAAAGCGCAAGAGCCAAAAACTACTATCCCCATTAGTATTAAAAGAATTTTTTTCATTATCTTTTTTGTTCCTTACCTGTTTTATGCAGGGTCAATTAAAATTTAATTTTATATTATAATGTTTATATCAGCAATTATACAATGAATTAATTTTTTGGCAAAGAAAGGGTAAAAATGGATATAGCGCAAACTTTCAAATCAGGTTTTGTTGCAATAATTGCGCGTCCTAATGTCGGCAAGTCAACTCTTTTAAACAGGCTTGTAGGCCAAAAAATCGCCATTACAACTCCTGTTGCACAAACTACAAGAAAAAATATAAAAGGAATTTATTCGGATTGTGATTCTCAAATAGTTTTTATAGATACCCCCGGTATTCATAAACCCCTAAATAAGCTTGGTGAGGCATTATCCGAGCAGACAAAAAGCGTACTTGAAGATGCAGATTTAATACTTTTTCTTGTGGATGCTAATGACCCTGCGGGTTTAGGGGACAAGTGGATAGTTGAAAATTACCTAAAAGAAATAAAAACGCCTGTTTTGCTTGTTATGAACAAGGCTGATTTGATAAAAGACCTTGCAAAAAGGGAGCTTAATGCCTATTCTTACAAGTCTTTGTTTAGTTCCCCTACAGATACCATAAAAATAAGTGCAAAAACCGGGAGAAACATAGATGACCTTATCAAAAAAATAAAAAACTTTATTCCCGAGGGATTAAAAATGTATGATGAGGATGAAGTTACAGACCAAACAATGCGCGATATAGCAAGTGAGGTGATAAGAGAGAAGATAATTTTTTCTACAAAAGATGAAATTCCTCACTCTGTAGCTGTTGTTGTTGAAAATTATAAAGAAGAAGAAAATATCGATAAAATAAGTGCGCAGATTATTGTTTCAAACGATTCGCAAAAGAAAATTTTAATAGGCAAAGGCGGCTCTATGCTCAAAAAAATCGGAACATCTGCCCGTCTTGAGCTTGAAAAAATCGCACAAAAGAAAATCTTTCTTGAGCTTTTTGTCAAAGTTGTTAAAAACTGGCAAAAAGACAGCGCGTTTATTAAATCTTTGGGTCTTGATGTAAAGTAATTTTAAACATTGGCAATTTTTGATTTTAAAAATACTTTATAGATATATAAAAGGTATATAATATCATCATGGAAAAAGATAAACTCACATTTATTGAAGAAAAGAAGATTGAAAAAGAGTCAAAGAAAAAGGACTCTGAGTTTCAATTTAATCTAAATGCTACAAACCCCATAAAAGCAAGGTTTGCAAAGTTTCATCTTGACAAAAAACAAATTAAGCCTGATGATTTAATTTAACATGCAATACATTAAAAACAGCGTTTTTCTCTACCTTACGCCCCGCCAGCGCTCGCAGTTGGTGAGCTTTTTGAGGTCTTTTGCAAAAAAACATCCAAAACTCTCTAAAGATGAGCTTTTAGATAAGTTTATAGAAGAAGAAAACTACTACAACGATGTAGGCAATGTTCATTTTGAGTTTGCTCTCGAGAATTTTTCAAATGATGAATTTTTAGAAGATATTAAAAAATTTTTTGAGTATATTTTTTGGGAAAATAAACAAAAAGAGGCCCAAAAACCTCTTATAGAAAAGCAAAAAGCACTCCAAAAAGAGGCAAGAAAGCGCGCAAATGATTTTAAAATGTCTAAATTAAAGCCCACAAAAAAGCAGCTATGGTATTATGAAAAAGTGGCACGCGCCCATAATGTTGCCCAAAAGCCGCTTGAGGGTGCTACAAGGCTTGATTTAAGAAACTGGATAATGGAGATAATCGAGCCAAAAGGCAAGGGAGAAGAAGATTTTGCTGAATGAAACACTAAATGAAATAAAAAAAATCCTAAACGACGCCAATGTTGATGAGGCAAATGTCAAAGCAAGAATAATTCTTCGCGAAGTCGGTAACTTAAGCGTTGAGGATATGCTTTTGCAAAAAGAGGTGCAAAATAAGCAGCAGGTGCTTGATTTCGCGCACAAGCTTGCAGAAACAAAAGCGCCTATACAGTATCTTTTAGGTTATGCAAATTTTATGGGAGAAAAATTTATTGTAAACTCTTCTACCCTTATCCCGCGTGATGAAACAGAGATTTTAGTAAACTGTGCTATTGATAAAATAAATAAATTAAAAGAAAAAAAACAAGATACGATAAATGTCCTTGATATCGGCACGGGAAGCGGGTGTATTGCCTGTATGATAGCAAAAAATGCCCCCGAGGCTGAGGTTTTAGGCGTTGATATAAGTTCTGACGCTCTTCAAGTTGCGCTTGAAAACGCTCAAAAGCTTGATTTGATTAAAAAAGTCGTATTTAGAAAGTCTGATTTATTTTCATCTTTAAGGGAGGGTGAAAAGTTTGATTTGGTAGTGTCAAATCCGCCTTATATTAAAGAAGAAGATTATAAAAAACTTGACTATGAGGTTTTAAATTTTGAGCCTAAAAGTGCGCTTTTTGCCAATGATGACGGGCTTGAGTTTTATAAAAAAATAATTAAAAACGCTGCAAAGTATGTAAATTTTGGCGGCTATATTGCCTTTGAATGTGCAAAATCTCAGGCAAGAGATATCTGCACCTTGCTTGAGAGAAACGGTTTTCAGGTGAGTGATGTTATAAAAGACTTAGCAGGAATTGACCGCGTGGTAGCGGCTCGCATGGTTCTTGTTGAGGAAGAATTTTAAGCAAGAGAGAAAATTTCATAAATCTCATCGTCACTTAATTCGGTGATTATTTTTTCACCCGCAAACACTGCAGCGTCAGCAAGTTCGCGCTTGTCTTTTATTATTTTGTCTATTTTTTCTTCAAATGTTGAAAGTGTTATAAACCTGTGCACCATAACATTTTTGTCTTGTCCGATACGGTAAGTCCTGTCTGTTGCTTGGTCTTCAACCGCAGGGTTCCACCATAAGTCATAGTGGATAACATTTGACGCCGATGTCAGGTTAAGCCCTAAGCCCCCTGCTTTAAGCGACAAAATCATAATTTTTTTGGACACCTCATCGCTAAATTCTTTAATCATCTGCTCTCTTTGCTTAACATTGAGTGAACCGTGGAAAAACAGCGGGTCAAAGTTAAATTCATCCGCTATAATTTTTTCCAAAATCGAGCCCATTTCCTTGTATTGTGTGAATACAAGGGCTTTTTCGTCATTTGATATTATGTTGTGCAAAATTGAAATGAGTTTTTGAGTTTTGCCTGAGGCGCTTTGGCTCATATCACCGTGTTTTAGGTAGTGATAAGGATGGTTGCAGACTTGCTTTAAAGAAGTAATAAGCTTAAAAATAGCACCGCGTCTGTTTATGCCGCCGCCTGAGTTTGCAATGTCGTTCATGGACTGGTTTAGGACTCTTTCATAAAGTGCTGCTTGAGATTTTGTCAGGTAGCAGAACTCATCAAGAACGATTTTTTCAGGCAGGTCAGAGATAATTGACTTATCTGTTTTAAGACGTCTTAGCATAAAAGGTGAAATTGCTTTTTTGAGCTTTTGAGCGCGGGTTGTTTCTTTAAATCTTTCGATAGGCACGGAGTAGTTTTTGCCAAAGTCGTTGATTGAGCCTAAATAGCCTTTGTTAATAAAGTCAAAAATGCTCCACAGTTCGCTTAAGCGGTTTTCAACAGGAGTACCCGTCATAGCTATTCTCATGTCCGCTTTTATTGTTTTTACGGCTTGAGTTTGTGATGTTTGCGGATTTTTGATGTTTTGTGCTTCATCAATTACAAATAAATTCCAGTTGTGCTTTTTAAATTCTTCAAGGTCGATTCTTAAAATTGCATAAGTTGTTAAAATAACATCGCAATCTGTGCTGAATTCTCTGTTAAAGCCGTGGTAAATATAGGTTTTAAGGCTCGGAGCAAAAGTTTCGAGCTCTCTTTCCCAGTTGCCCATAAGTGTTGTAGGGCAAACTACAAGCACGGGCTTTTTGAGTTTGTTTTCTTCTTTTAATTTTAAAATAAGGCTTATGACCTGAATTGTCTTACCAAGACCCATATCGTCAGCTATAGCGCAGCCAAAACCCTTGGCAACATTGGTGTATAACCACCTGAAACCGACTTCCTGATAAGGTCTTAGCGTACCTGTGAGATTTTTTGGCAGAGAAATTTCTTCAACACGCGTAAAGTCTGATATAATGCGCGCAAAGGCTTCATCATAGTCAAAGTCATACTCTTCAATTTTGCCTGATAGCGCATGGTGCAAAAGCTGCATTTTATTCATTACAAAATCAGGCTTTTTCTTAAGTCTTTCAAGGAGTTTTTGTGTTTCATCTCGGTCTATGAGGATGTATTTGTCTTTGTATTTAATAAGCCCGTTTGTATCTTTCGCAAGTTTTTGGAACTCTTCAGCGGAGATTTTTTCGTTTTCTCCTATCGCTACCTCAATTGAAAAATCCATAATCTCATCAAGCGAGATTGTTGAGTTTGTATTGAGGTTTAAGAGTTCTTGAACATCGCTCAGGCGTTTTTGTTTTATTTTTGCATTAATTGATGCACGAGGAATTATAACATTTTCCATGCCTTCAGGCAGATTTACCTCCATGCCCGCTTGAGCAAGGTAGTATGTAATTTGTGTAATTAGCTTATAAACCCCTGATAAATCAAGCTCAAGAGTTACATCCTCTAAATCTTCAATGTATTTTGTCGCCCAGTTGATTTGTTTTTCTATGAGCGTTTTTTGCATTTCATCTAAATCTTCAAGGTCGATGATTTGATTTTTTGTTTTATCTTTGGCTAAAATGCGCATTAAAAACTTCTCATCGTCAATTTTTTCAATATTAAATACAGGGATGATATCATATGTGCCAAGCGACATTTCATCAAGCCAGCTTTGAATATCAAGCCCTAAGTCGTTGCCTTTGAGTATTCTTTTGTGAGAAGTATTTTTTGTAAAATAAATTGCAGCTTTAAGGTCTTTAAACTTATAGTGCTTAACGCCTAAAAACGTGAATATAAGGTAGTTTAAGTACCTGTCGATGAGTTTTTTTGTAGTATCCGTATCAAGGTAATTATTCTCAAGTATGGTTTGATAGCACCTCAGGTAGTCTTTGTTTTTAAAATAAGGCTCCCAAACAATTGAGAATGTGTCTTTTTTGAATTTTACCGACGGTATAAAGTTTAGTTTTTCGACGGTTTTTTTAACAAATTGAAAAAGGTCAAAGTAAAATCTGTAGTTTTCGCTTACATCCTGCGCAAGCTCTTGGTTTTCGTCAATGCCCGTAAAGTATTCAAAAAGCATATCAAGCGTGATGTCATAGCCGTATTTATCTTCGCCCGAGATGTTTTTATATTTGGCTTTAAGCTTGTAGAGCGAGCCTTTTGACTTTAGATAGTATTCAAAGTTATATGGCGGAGTAACAAAAATCTCTGCGTTATTGTTTTTTGTTTCAAAAATAATATCTGTCGTGCGCAGAATTTGATTTTTGGTATCAAAGGTATCCGAGAATTCTTCCTCAATTAACTCGTATACAAGAGATAACGTATAGCGAAAGTCTTTATTCTTTTGAGAATAAGGGTTTTGATCCAAATTCAAAAGAAGTTTTTCTATATCGTTTTTCTTAAAAGTAAGATTGTCCGCAACTATCATCTTATTTATTTTAATATAAACAAAATTTGTTGTATAATTATTTTTATGAAATTTGCAGTCAGAATTATCAAAAATACTTTTCACCCTTTAAAAATTGCCGACGGGGCTAATTTGCACCATGGGCAAAAGGTTCTTGTAAGAACGGAAAAAGGCGAAGAGGTTTTTAGCGTATTTATTGTTAATTCTGAAATTATGAAGCACTGGCAAAAATACAAGCCCGAAGCTCTGCCTTTAATTCGTACAATTAATGAAAACGATAAGCCTGTTTTAGAAGAACAAAAAAAGCTTGAGGTAGAGGCGTTTTTCAAGTGCAAAGCGCTTGTTGAAAAACGCGGTTTGGTTATGAACTTAGTTCAGACACGCTACACATTTGACAGAAAAAAAATAACTTTCTACTACACTGCGCCTGAGAGGGTGGATTTTCGCGAACTTTTAAAAGACTTAACTCAGGAATTTAAAAGAGTAAGAATAGATTTAAGGCACATTGGTGTCAGGGACGAGACCTCAATTTTAGGAGGTCAGGGCGTTTGCGGGCAGGATTATTGCTGCTGCAGATTTTTAAAGAAATTTGAATCGGTAAACACTAAACTTGCGCGCGACCAAGGAATACCAATGACTCCGGGGAAAATTACGGGCTCTTGCGGAAGGCTTTTGTGCTGCTTAAATTATGAATATCCAAACTATCTTGAAGCGGCAAAAACCCTGCCTCCGATAGGCTCCGGCGTTATGACGCCAGATGGCGTAGCCAAAGTATTTTCTATTAATTTCCTTAAAAAGACAGTGTCTGTTAAGCTTGAGGACGGCAAAATTAAGGAATATTCAAAAGACGACATCGAGATGTTAGACCAAGAGGTAAATATTGAAATCGACACTAATCAAAATGCCCTTGATTACCATGAAGAGGGCGAAGTTGTGGATTTAAAATCTCTTGATAATGATAAAAACAGTTCAACGGGAAATATATAATGATTGAGACAAAAGACATTTCTTCAAAAAAACTGGCAAGTGTTATTGCCCGTACATTAGATGACTTTAAAGCAGACGACATTGTGATTTTAAATGTTGCAAACGTGTGCGTGTTATCTGACTATTTTGTTATAGCATCAGCTCAAAGTTCAACTCAGGTAAAGGGTTTAACCTCTACTGTGAGAGAAAAAATCAAAGAATATTTTGGCAGGATACCCGCAGGTGATGAAAATGATGTTAAAAATCGCTGGAACTTGCTTGACTACGGTGATGTAGTGGTGCACATTATGCATAGTGAACAAAGAGAAACTTACGCGCTTGAAAAATTCTGGAATCACGCATTTAAGCTTGAGCGCGACGAATGGGAAGAAGAGTCAAAAGAATTTGCAAGATATGAATAAAATTTAACCCCTCTTAAATTAAGAGGGGTTAAAAGTTTATGTATTTTATTAAGCTTATGCTTCTTCTTGAGTTTCTTCAACTTCAAGAGTTTCTTTAATAGTTTCGGAAGCACTTACTTCAACATTTAATTTAGCCTTTACTTTAGATGACAATTTAACTGTCATAACAAAGCTTCCGATGTGGTTGATAGGATTATCAAGAATGATAGATTTTCTATCAACCTCGATACCTGTTTTTGCAAGTAATTCTTCGGCAAGTTTTTTAGTTGTAATTGTACCGAAAAGTTTTCCTGATTCACCAGCTTTTGCACTAAGTGAAATAAGTTCAACCGCTTCGATTTTTTCAGCTTTTTCAAGAGCTTCTTGGTGAAGTTTTTCTGATTTAGCTTTGATTCTTGCTATATTTCTTTCTCTAGCGGCAAGTGAACCCTCAGTTGCAATTTCTGCTACATTGTTAGGCAGCAAGAAATTTCTTGCATATCCGTCTTTTACATTGACCAAATCACCTGCTTCGCCGAGGTTTTGGACATCTTTTTTTAATATAACCTGCATGGTCTTCTCCTTTTTTGACTTGTGTTTATCAATAATTCTAATTAAAACATTTTATAAACACAAGTATTATGTTTAATTTTCCTTAACTTTAGCTTTTTTATCTTCTTTTGTTTCTTCTTCTGCCGATGTTTCAGCCTCTTCTAGAATCTCTTTAATTTCTTCTTCCTCTTGAGTTTCTTCTTCTTTTTCTTCCTCTTCGGGAGTTTCTTCTTGAGTTTCTTCTCCCTGAACTCCTGCTAAAACTGCCGCTCTTTCCTTGATTAGCTCTTCAAGCTCTTCTACTATTTCTTGAGCTTTAGCTTGAGTTTTAATAGCCTGCTCTTTAATTGCCTCATCTATTTCTTCATCGGTTTTAGCTCTTGTTACGGGAATTGCAAGGTTTAGTACGGTAGAATTATCGCCTGCATTTATTTCAAGGTCAAAAAGCTCTTCATCAATTTCCATGTACTTTGAAATAGTTGAAACAAGCTCTTCTTTGAGCATTTGCATAGCACGTTCGGAGAAACCTACCCTATCTTGCATAAGGACGGTTTTTAGCCTGCTCATTGCCATGCCTTTTGTTTCGTCATGTGTATTTTGATTAACAAAGAAACTGAGGACTTTGTTATATAAATCTGAAAATATATCTCTCATCTTAAGCCTTCACTTTCTTTGAAAAGAATTTTTTAATTTTTTCTACGATTGTTCTTGGCTGGTCGATATCAAGGAAAGGAACTTCTTCGCCTTGGATTCTTTTTGCAACATTCATATAAGCTTGTCCTGCAAGAGAATTTTCATCATTTACAATAGGTTCACCCTTGTTTGTTGATGTTATTACCCCTGTATCTTCAGGTATAACGCCGATAAGGTCGCATGAGAGAATTTCAACTACATCCTCTACACTCATCATGTCATTTGTTTTAATTAGGTTAGGACGAACACGGTTTACAAGTAAGCGGTATTTTTCAACTTCTTCTTTTGCTTCAAGTAAGCCTATTATTCTATCCGCGTCACGAATAGCGCTCATCTCGGGTGTGGTCACAACAATAGCTTCATTAGCGCCTGCAACTGCATTTTGAAAACCCTGTTCAATACCTGCGGGACAGTCAACCAAGATGTAGTCAAAGTCTTCTTTTAGTGTATCGCAGATTTCTTTGAGTTGTTCTGCCGTCACTGCCGATTTGTCGCGGGTTTGAGCAGCAGCAAGCAAGCACAGGTTAGGGTTTTTCTTGTCTTTTACAAGAGCTTGTTTTAATTTGCAGCGCTCTTCAACAACATCAACTATTGTGTATACGATACGGTTTTCAAGACCCAAGAGCAAATCAAGATTTCTAAGACCTATATCAGTGTCAATAAGGACAACCTTGTTGCCGTCTTTAGCAAGGGCTGTACCAATATTAGCGGAAGTTGTGGTTTTTCCGACTCCTCCCTTGCCCGAGGTAATAACTATTACAGAACCTGTCATCTATTTTTGCTCCTTTTTAATTAATTTTAAATAATACGATTGAATCATCCACAATTCTTGCTTCTTCAGGTGTGAAGACCGAAGATTTAATGATATATGGAATATTTGTGCCGTCAGGTCGTCTTGAATAGCAATTTGCAATTCTTAACTGTACGGCGTTCATTTTAAGTGCACGAATTTTTGCATCGCGATTGCCTTTCATACCGGCATGGGCAATTGAGCCTAAAACACCCCAAACTGTTATATCTCCTGTTGCCTTAATCTCGGAACCCGGGTGGCAGTCGCCTATTATTACTATATTTCCGTCAAATTCAAGAACTTGACCTGAGCGAAGAGTTTGGTTTACATAAATTGTTTGCTTGGAATCAACTACAACGGGCTCATCCGTTGGAGGGGCGTAGTAGTCAACTTCTTCCCAAGTTTGTTTATCTTCCTCATCTTCGTCATAAGCTTTTTTGTAGGTTTCCATGGTTTGTTTGCCATCTTCATTAAATTCGATGGGCTGAAATTCTTCAAAACCGTTGCCTGAAGAATCAGAAATATTATTTCCGCCCATATCCGCTATATCGCTTGGAAGTCCGTTGCCTTTAAGTTCTTGAGGTTGAACCCCAAAATCGCTCTGAGCGTTTGAATTGTCATCTTTTGGTGCGATTTCAAAACCTATTTGTTCATAATTTGTTTCGTGTTTTTCAACATATTGAGGGGTTTGAACTCTTATGCCCATATTTTCGCAGATATTTTTTGTAGATTCGTTCAGCGTTTCTACAAAATCAAGCTCTGATGCGTAACTTGCGATTAATGACTGTATAGAGAGAATTTGCGCTTGATTTAGTGTGATATCATTTAATTTTAGCCCTATTTTTCTCTCTCTTGAATCAGGCATTTCAAAAGCCGCCGAAACACTGGTGATAATTTCTCCTGTATTTGTGCATCCAGTTAAATCTATGACAAACAATTCATTATTCATAACTAATCCCTGCTAATCTTCTCAATATCAACAATAGCGTAAATTTGAGATAATTACAATTAAATATAAAGTCATGTAAAAAAAAATTAGCAAAAAATTTTTTGTTTGTGCATTAATATTTAAGGAAAGAATAAAAAAATGCGAATACACAGTATTAATAACGCCATCACATATAAAGGTAATACGGATTCAGCTCAGGCAAATACGGGAAAAAAAGAAAATTTTTCCAAAACTGCTGCAGCAGGTGCGCTTATTGGAGCTATTGCCCCTGTTCTTGCAATAAGTAAGGCAACAAAGGGTAAATTCAGTTTTGATATTTTTGAAAACAACAGCTTAAAAAAAGACCTGGCAACGATTTTAACCGTTAGTACAAGCGCTATTTTGGGCGGACTTTTGGGCGGTTTAGTTGAGGCTAAAACTCCTGAGGATAAAAAAGCAAAAGTAAAAGAATCTCTTTTTGATATTACAACGGTTGCAATTCCTACCCTCATAGCAACAGGCGTTTTAGGGGTTGCAAAGAAAATGAATATAAAAAGTATTGCCCCTAAAATTATCGCTCCTATAGCAGGTATTGGTCTTGGCATGCCTTTAGCTCAAAAAGCTTCAGGTGTAATTGATAAGTTTTTGCATAAAGATGACCCGAATGCCAAAGTCAAAGAAAGAAAATTAAAACCGCAGGATTATATAGTCCACATTGATGATTTATTGGCGCTTATGATTATTTCAAAAGTTCCTTTTGCAAGTAAAATCCACGCTGATAAAATCCTGCCTTTAATATACGCTTGGTGCGGCTTTGAATCCGGTTCAAAGGTAGCTTCAAAGAAAGAAAATTCTTAACTTACCCTTATTTCATTTGATGCTTCTACTTCATCAATGCTTTCTGTAAAATGTTTTGCGAATTCTTCTTTTGCGTTAAGCAGGGTTCTTGATGTTTTGTATGAGTCGTAAAGGGCTTTTATATCAGGATTTTTGTTTTTAACAAAGAATTTTTCAACATTAGCTAATGTGTATGTGTCATCAAGCTCAAGAGGTTGGTCGTTTTCTGTTTTTCTTATAAATTTAATGAGGTTATCTTCGCTCAGACCTGCTTGAATCCCTTTTAATAGCATTGTTTTATTGTATTTCAATCCGCTAAAGTGGTTAAGAGGGTTTCTTTCCTGATTTTGCGAATTTGACAAAATATTTTCGCAAATTATATTTAAAATTTCTCTTCCGCTTACTTCACTTAAAAGTATATTGGCGTCTTCATCTCTTATTCCGTTTAGTGTAAGCAATAGGCTAATATTGTTTACTTCTCCCGAGTTTTTTGTTTTTAGAGGTCCTCTTATGGCACTTGCGTTAAGTGCAAAAAAGTCAACTTGCGGGTGGGTTTTTTTTATTCTGTTTAAAATAACATCCGTTATGTAGTTTGCAAGATAACTGTTTTCATATCTTACGCCTTTGAGGGGAAGCTCGTCTACATCATCTTTAGCAGGTATTAAATAACCGTCTTCAATATCTTCCCTGAATACTTGATTGTAAAATCTGTGCATTGCATTTTTATTTTCTGTATTTTGCTGCGGGTAATATGCACGGGTTTTTATATCGGAGATATTGCCCTCATCGTCAAAGTTGATTTTTACGTTTTCAAATTTTTTGAAATTTTGATAGAGTTTAGTAATTATTGTGGAGTTAGCAAATTTATCGTAATCAAGGTGCTCATGAGCGCTTAAAATAACATTTACAGGTAATTTTTGCCTTAAAAGTTCGTCCTGAAAAGTTCCGCCAAAGTGGTCAAGCAGTACAACAGCGCCTTTAGGATTTTCTTTTTTGAATTTTTCAATTTCTTTTTTAACAGCGTTTATTGAGTTTTGAACCTCATCAGGGGTTATTTTTGTCTGAGGTTTAAATATATTGTCAACAAATTCCACCCCGCTTAGTTTTTTGTTGTAATAGCTCATATTGCCCGGTGACACCCCTAAAAATAAAACTCTGTGTTTAAGATTAGGGTCTTTGTCGTCATCTGCTTCTATTACTTTTGATTTTAGTACATAGTTTTTTAAATCCCCTGATTTGTCAAGGTCAGTGTTTGTCATGACAATTTGAGTCTGCATTTTTTGCGCGCATCTTAAAAATTCATCATATCCTGCATCAAATTCGTGGTTTCCGGGGGTAAATATTGAGGTTATATTTTTTGACAGGTGAGAGAGGCTTTTCATAAACTTATTAAAAAACAACAGTTGGTATCTTTGAGAATTAAAATTGGGATTTGACTTGTATCCTCGAACATTTCCCGCCATAAACCAATCGCCAGCAACTGCTACGATGTCTTTTTTACCTTTTCCTTCTTTTAAAAACAAATCTTTTTTGTTTTTTTCTATCTCTTCCCAAAAATCACCAATGTCTTCTAATTGCCCATGGGTATCTGATAGTGCCGTTATGCTTACCGTTGCGCCATTAAAATGTGTGTTGCTAATGTTTATCGGGTTTAGTTTCATGGTAATTTTATAAAACCTGTGAATAAAATTTGTTTATCTTTGGTTTAATATGTTAAAATTTTTATCATGAAAAAAAATTTTATACTATTTTTATTTTTATTTTTAACATTTTTAAAATCGGATGCGTTTGAGCAAGGGGAGCTGAAAGATATAGGCATTGCAAAATATGCAGTAATTGAAGCTAGGGCAGATTATTCTCCTGTTAGAATCGCGCCCGATGTGAATGCAGGGAGATTTTCACACCTGAGAAAAGGTTTTGTAACATACGCCGATAAAGAGTATAAAAATTTTTACAGAGTGGATTTAGGGCTTGATGATTACTATTGGATGGAAAAAAAATACGCAGATATTCAGGCTATAATTCCTCAAAAGCATATTCAAAAAATTGATGAAATAAAATTTGACGAAGATAAAGAAAAATACAGTGTTTTTATACCTCTTAATATTCAAAATTCCTATTCTTTTAAAGAAGTTCCTGACGGCTTAGAGTTTTATTTGTATGATGTAGATTGCCCCGATATTGTTATAAAAAATAAACCGGGCAGTTTTAGCTACGATACAAAAAATAATACATTGCACTTGAAATATATCTCTCCTGCGCTTTTTGGCTATGATGTAATCCCGCATAAAAAAGGGCTTGTGTTAATGGTTAAAAAGCCTCCGCAAATTAACAGGAAAAAACCTCTAAAAGGCAGAAGAATAGTACTTGACGCGGGTCATGGCGGAGAAGAAAGCGGGGTTTGCGCTTTTGGACACAAAGAAAAAGACGTAAATTTAAAAATTTCAAAACAAACTAAAAAAGCTCTTTCTAAAAAAGGAGCAAAGGTGTATATGACAAGGAAAAAAGACAAATACGTTCCATTGTATGACAGAGTTGCTTTTGCGCAGGAAAAAAAGGCGGATATACTCTTAAGTATTCATCAAAATTCGCTCCCTAACCCTAAAGATGTTACAAAAAAGCATGGCGTAGGGGTTTATTATTACAATAATCAAGCCTATGCTTTAGCTAATTCCATTCAAAAATCGCTTTTAAAACAAACAGGATTTAGAGATGACGGTGTTAACTTTGCCTCATTTGCACTTACACGTCCGACTTATCCCGTTAGTGCGCTTGTTGAATGCGGTTATTTAATAGACAAAAACGAAATGGAAAAGCTTACAAATAAAAAATTTCAAAAAGAGCTGGCACGCGCGCTTGCGCTTGGTGCGGAAGATTATTTAAGATACCTGATTGTCTTTTAGAGCGCCTAAGAACGCTACGTTTAACCAGAATAATATCTGCAGTTGCGGTCTAAACCATACCGTGTCAAAAAGCCCGTGAATCATTGTGGGAAAAATACTCAAAATTAGCGAGAAAACAACTATTTTTGTCCTTATTGGAGCGGTTTTTATCAATTTCATTGAATCCCTGTAGAACATTACAAGGAATGTTAAAAAGGCAATGAGGGCAAATATGCCGCTTTCAACGGCTATTTCAAGAGGTACACAGTAAGAACCGAGAGCATCAAAGCCCGAGCGCATATAAAGTCCGTAGATTTCTCTAAAGTTTTTATTACCCACACCTATGCCCAAGAAAGGGTTGTCCAGAAACATTCTAAAGGATGAGGAATAAACATTCATTCTAAAAGCGATAGAGGAGTCTTCTCTGAATTCAAAAATTGATAATATGCGATTTGTAATAGCGGGATTTGACATTATAAAGACAAGGGCCGCACAAATTAGCGTCAGCGCAAGGTTTTTGTATCTTTTTCTGATTGCCTTAAAGCCGCCTAAGTAGTTTTGAATGTAGTATATGCAGCCTAAGCCAAAAATCGCATAAAACCCTGCTATACCAAGGTATCCGCCGCGAGAACCGCTATAGATTACAGCTATTGTACCAAGTAAAAGTAAAATCAAAAACCCTAAAAATCTCTTGTAGTGCTTATTTGCAAGATTTATCATTGAAAGACACCAAAGGGATGAAAGCCCCGTTACCAGATATCCCGCAAGAAGATTGGGGTTGTATGGTTTTAGCGTCCCGTAAGCGCGAGAAATTACCTGAGTCGGGTCAAGGTTTGTTGTATCTTGCCAGCCTGCTATTGCAAGTATGCCCGAGTTGTTTTGAATAATTGCAATAATGCTTTCAAAACTTATAAGCCCTGCAATCATAAGAATTGTAGGGAGGATTTTTTCTTTATTATCCCTAAAGTATGATAAGGCGCTAAAGTAAAAGTACATATAAACAGCGGTTTTTAAAAACCCTTTGAGACTTAGCGCAAATAGTGTAGAGCCAAAAAGACTCAAAACCACAAAGGCAAAATAGACCATTATGGCTTTGTCAAAAAGTGAGATTTTTGTCCTTGCACCTTTTTTTAAAAACAGTTTAATGCTCTGTAAAATGCTGAAGCAAAAGGCAAAAACTCCAATGTAGCCCGATTCGCAAAAAGCACAGGACACAAGTGTCAGCGCTAAGAAGATGTATATTATAGAATCTATGTTTTCAAAAAACATTGATTCTCTTGCAAGCGCAGCAAGTTCGGTATTTTGAACTCTGTGCAAAATACCGTTCTTTAAGCTTATAAAAATACTTTTCGTGCCCGGTTTTCTATTGAACATCCTGATTTTGATTTACCTGTTTTTCTAAATCGTCATCATTTGTTGTGTCAGGTTTTGCTACTACCGTAATGTTAGATACAATGCCGTTTAGCTTGTAGTCTGCTCCCTCAAGAGTAATAGGCAAGCCTATTTTAATTTTGTTTCCGCCTACAACTGCTCCGTCACGGTCTTTTGTAATTTTTGCTTTATCAAGCACCGTTACAAGAAAATCGTACTGATAAGGTGATGTAACATCATCCACGACGGTAAAAGGCTGTTTCATATTAAGAGTAGGAACGATAGCTTTTTTTCTGTCATATTTAACGTCTTTAATTTTAAGTTTGGTGTAGGGGACGTTTCTTATTGTAATAAATGTCTCATCTCCTGCTTCAAAAATGTTATTTGAGGCGCTTATTGTGACACTTCTTAAAAATACTTCTATTTCAACGTCTGCCGTTGTTTCAATTTGGTTTGATGAAGTTGCTCTTTTGCCAAACATTGTAAGCACGCCGACTAATAGTGCAACTATTAATACACCTATAATAATTAAATCAAAAGTTCTTAGTTTTTTGAGAAATTTCATATATTTCTTCTCCTTATAGTTTTTCAAGTTCGGATTTTAAATCTTCTACACTTACACTGTGACAGCCAAAGTATCTTATAACAATGCTAGCAGCAAGGTTGCCTATATACATAGCCTCCTTGGCGCTAAAACCTGCGCATAGTGCCAGCGTAAATGCTGCAACAACGGTGTCTCCCGCACCTGTCACATCAAAAACTTCTTTTCTGTTAAAGGCTTCAACTTCGCTAAACTCGGTTTCATTTTGTCGTTTTTCAAAAAGCGCCATGCCCTTTTCTCCTCTTGTTAAGAGAACCTTATTCAGGTTAAGAGATTTAATGAGCGAAGTACCTGCTTTTTTAAGCGTTTCTTTATCTTTTATAAAGTAACCTACATATTTTTCACAATCAGGCTGATTAGGCGTTATAGCGTCAGCGCCCGAGTATTTATCAAGATTTTTTTGAGCGTCGGCAACGATAATTTTATTGTGCTCTTTTGCCGTATCTATTGCAGCTCTTACGATATCATCGGTTAAAAATCCTAAGTGATAGTCTGAAAGTATAACCCCGTCAAACTTTGGAATTGCTTTTTTTATTGTTTCTATAGCTTTTTTTTCTGTTTGTTTGCTTAAAGGGGTGACTGTTTGTCTGTCTATTCTTACTATCTGCTGGGTAATACTTTGAGAGCAAGAACCTGAGATGCGGGTTTTTGTGGTGGTTTTTCTTTCTTTGTCTTTAACCATATACTTTGTATCAATGCCCTCTTTTTTAAGAGCATCAAGCAAAACTCCGCCATAGTAGTCATCTCCGTACACTCCAAGTGCTGCAGCTTTTGAGCAGTTGAGAGTTGATATGTTATGCGCCGCATTTGACGCCGTACCTAAGATGATTTTTGTCTCGGTATGTTCAAGGATTAAAACCGGTGCTTCACGAGAAATTCTCTGCGTTGCGCCAAAGACCATTTCATCTATACCAAAATCACCGATAATGAGTATCCTCGGCTCTTTTAGCTTGTCTAACTTTTTAAGTAATTCCTGCTTATCCATATACCTTCCGGCTAACATTTTATCATAAAAATGAAATTAAAGCCTAAAAATAAAATTTATGCTAAAATAAAAAATAATAATTATCGGGGTTAACTGTGGAAGAAAATTTTGATATAGATAAACATATAGATAGAATAAAAAGTCAGATGGGTGAAGAAAATAAGGACTATAACGACCCTGATAATTCTATCTTCAGGCAGCCTGATTTGCCAGAGGAAGAAATTCCAAATGAGGTTTTAGAGGGTATTGCAAATGATGAGCCTTCGCTTGAAAATTACGCAAGCGATGTTGAGCAGCAAGAAGAAAACCAACAAAGTGAACAGGAAGTTCAAGAGACTCAAGAGCCTTGGCAAGACCCCTTTATGGCAGAGGAAAATGATGCTGTTAAAAAATATGTAATCTACATTGCTAAAGATTTTGTTCCCTCTTTTGATTCTATGAATTCAGACGAGAGAAGTGCATATGTAAATGACGCTATTCAGCTTAAAGTCGACCTTGAGGGAAAAGATAGAAAATGGCACTTATTTAAAAGAATATTAAGGCATATTATAGTTTCTGTTTTTACTTTGATACTGGCAGTTCCCGCACTTTTTTGGTTTGCGGATAAGTCCATAAAAGCAACCGTTCAAAACTACGGTTATGTTCAGGAAAACTTTGAAAAACTCTACAAAGAGCGTGCCGACAGGGAAAAAACCATACAAAGAATTCAAACTATGCGCTTAGGGCTTTAGTTAATATCAACTACGCTAACCCCGTCTCCGCCCTCGCCGTCGCCTCCGGGGCGAAATTTTGCAACGTAGGGTGAAGAGCTTAGGTAGTTTCTAACCGCACTTTTAAGAGCGCCTGTGCCATGGCCGTGCACTACAATTATTTCTCTTAAATTTCTTAATGATGCCATATCAAATTGTTTATCAAGGAAATCTATAGCATCTTCTGCCCTCATGCCTCTTATATCAAGCCTGTTTGAGAGGGTTTGAGTCATATCATCAAAGCTTACGCTTACTTTTTTTAGAGCTTTATTAATTTTTTTATCTGTTTTTGCAAGTTTTTTAATGTCTACTTTTGTTTTCATTAACCCTATGGAAACAAGGACTTTGCCTTTTTTGTCAGGCATGCTCTCAAGTTGTGCCACCTGCTCAAGTCCTTTTATAAGGACATTTTGACCTATTTTAATATTTTGCCAGTCAATTTGTTCGTATTTATTTTGCAGCTTTTCTTCATCGGATGAAAACTCCTCTCTTATCGAGTTTTCAAGGCGTGCAAGGCGCGAGTAGGAGCGCATGGCGATTTTTTCGGATTTTTCTTTTCTCATTAAATCAAGAGTGTCTTTAATCTCGGCGCGAGCATTTTCCAGTTGGGATTGGTATTTCTTTTTAAAACTTTCAAGGGTTTTCTTTTTCTGGGCTTTTAACTCTTTCAGTTTTTCTTCAAATTGAGCCTCAATTTGAGCGCTGCGCTCTTTTATCTCCTGTGCTTCACGCTCTTTTTGAGTTAGAGCGCTATGGGTTTCCTGAATTTTTAAGAACACTTGCCGCTCGGGGCTTTGAGCGTTTTTAAGTATATTTCTTGCAGCGTTTGTTATTTTTTCATTCAAGCTTAAATTGTGTGCTATATCTATCGCATTAGATGAGCCCGCAAGTCCTAAAATAAGTTTATAGGAGGGTTTTAGGGTTTCAATGTTAAACTCAACGCTTGCGTTTTCAAAATTGCTGTTTTCATATTTTAAAATTTTAAGTTCACCAAGGTGAGTTGTGCAGACACATAAAATGTCATTGTCACATAAATATTCAAGTATGGCTCGAGCAAGCGCTGCACCCTCTTCGGGGTCAGTGCCCGCGCCAAGTTCATCAAAAAGTACAAGAGAATTTTCTGTAGCGTTATCGATAATTGATGAAATATTTTTGATATGCGCGCTAAAAGTAGACAGACTCTGCGAGATGCTTTGCTCTTCGGATATGTCGCATAGAACCATATCAAAAGGGAAAATCTTTGCCCCCAGAGCAGGTATATGAAGTCCTGCTTTTGTCATAAGCGTCAAAAGTCCTGCGGTTTTAAGCGCAACTGTTTTACCGCCCGTGTTTGAACCTGTAATTAAAAGAGATTTATAGTTTTTGCCCAGTTCAAAGTCATTTTCTACAATTTTTTCCACATTTCCTATTAAAAGCGGATGACGCATGGCTTGCAGTTCAAGGATTTTTTCATCGCAAATTATAGCAGGATTAGACTTTGTTCTTATAGAGTATTTTGCTCTTGCAAAGATAAAATCAAGCTCGCTAAGCGCGTTTTGGCTTTGGGTGAGTTCGTTTTTAATGTTTAAAAATTCTTTTGTAAGCTCCCATAAAATTCTCTCAATTTCTGCGTTTATTTCAATTTCAATCTGGCGCAGTTTGTTGTTTAGCGGCACAAGTGAGGAGGGCTCTATAAAATAGGTTTGATTACTTGCGCTTATGTCATGGACAATGCCTGCGACTTTATTTTTATCGGTCGCTTTCACTTGAAAGACCGTTCTGCCCTCTCTTGTAGTGTAGATTGTATCTTGCAGATGTAAAACAAAACTATCATCGCCCAAAAGCTTTGAAATAGCGCTTTTTAGGTTGTCTTTTGTGCTTTTATACGAATTTCTGAGGCGCTTTAGCTCAACACTTGCGTTATCAGAAACATTTAAGTCTGCGTCAAATGTTGAAAAAATCCTGTCCTCAAACTCTTTATCCGTGTACAAATTAAGCAAAAAGCCTTTTAAATTCGGGCAGTTTTCTTCTTTTGAGATGAAATTTTTAACAAGCCTTGAGGTTCTTAAATTTTTTGCTAAATCTATAATATCCCCTGCACCGAGCCTTTTTGAGTCTAAAAGGTTTTGAGCGTCGCATAGAAATTCAAGCGGAAAGCAGGAAAAATTTCCCGTATCGTCGAATATTTTTTTTGCTTCGCTTGTAAGTTCAAGCTGATATTGTATCTGGGCTTTTTTGTCATAAATGGGCGCACTTTGGCATTTTTGCTTGCCTAAAGTTGATATAGCAAAATTTGCAAGATTTTCTAAAACCTTGTCAAATTCCAGTGATTGGGCATGTTTTGTAATTAAATCCGACTTGTTTTCGGGCATTATAAGGTCTTTTTAACTTTGTACTAACTGTGACCTTATTCTATCAAGAGCAGCATCTTTACTCAAGCCCCACTCTCTTTTTGTTACCCTTACTACTTCATAGCCCATACGCTCCATGATTGATTGTTTTTTGGTTTCATTTATGTTTGATGAAAACTCATCTTCAACGCCGTCAACTTCGACTATTAACTTGCCATCTATCATAATATCGGCGTTTATACCTGCAAAATCCACTCCTGCGCATAGTGTATGAGTTGTAAATTCTTCGCTTAAAGCTTCAAAAACTTCTTTTTCAAAGAGATTTTTGAAAGTGTTTTTTCTTGAGGCTATTACTCTGTCTTGAGATTGCACAAATTCAAGATAATCCCTTAAAAGTCCCTCAGGCAGTTCGTTTATGGGTTTTGAGATAAAGTTTATAAGTCTTTTTCTGGCACGTGTTATAGCGACATTAAAAAGGTTTGGTTTTTGAAGAAACATAAGGCTTTGAGAGTGAGAATTTTGCGCTATTGCCCATGACATAAGCATTATATCTCTTTCATCTCCTTGAAATGTATGTGCCGTGCCGACTTCAATCTCGTGCTTTTGAATAGTTTCCTGAGAAAAAACTTTTATAACGGCTTTTTTTATAAGTTCGACCTGACCCCTGAACGGTGAAATTATACCTATTGAAACAGGCTTGTTTTCGGGGTCTTTTTCATTTTCATAAATTAAATCCTGAACTTTTTTGATAACCGCTTCGCACTCTGCCAAGTTTCTTGTCACGTCCATATCCACTTTGGCTTCTTTTACTTCAATAACTTCAACAGGCGAAACCATATCAAAATAAGGCTTCATGACTTTTATTCTGCCGCCGTAAAATTCTCTGTTTGAAAATTCTATGATAGGCTTTGGCGAGCGAAAATGCTCATCTAAGAGTGTTGGTGTCGTTGAGTAGTAATTTGCAACATCAAACATCGAATTTGTGCGAAAACGCCACAGGAGCTGGTAGCGGTCTTCTATATTGTACTGATTTAAAAATGATTGTTCTTTTGCTTTCTCTAAAAATGACAGGTGCGGCAGCTGCTTGTCATCACCCACAATGACGGCTTTTCTTGCACGGAAAAGAATAGGGAAACAGCTTGCAATATCGCATTGAGAGGCTTCATCTATTATAACCACGTCAAAAAGGGCCGGCTTTAGAGGCAGCGAGTTTGATATGGCGTAAGTTGTTACGCACCAGCAGGGAAAAGCGTTTAAAAGCGGCTTAAAGTCCTCTTTTTCAAGCAGTCTGTTTTGTTGATTAACTTTTCTTGATACAAGAGATTTTGAGTGAATCATCAACCTCTGGCGCTTTTGCTGGTCGCATAGGATATTTTTAAGTGCCGTCCTGCGTTTGTTTTTAAGTATATCAACGGCGAGTTTTTGTTGTTTTTTTCTAAGGCTTTTAATTTTCTTCAAAATCTGATGAAGATTGCCGATTTTATAGATTTTATTTTCTATCTCTCGAAGTTTTGCCTCAAGAAGCTCTAAATCAAGCTCCATAGCAAGGCGCGAGGACATCTCGGAAGCCTTAATTTTTCCTTTAAGGTTAAGTATTTTTTTAATTTTTTTGAGTTTTATGTTCTCAAAAATCTTATCAAAGATGTTTTTGTTTTGTTTTCTTTCATATTTTTCAAGCGCTTCAAGGAGTTTTTTTGTTTGATTAACTTCTTCAAGAGAGAGCGAATTTTTTAGAATTTCATATTCGCCTATAGCCTCTTTTGTTTCTGTTTTTTCATCATATATTTCACTGTAGCGTTTCTCAAGAGAAAAAATCTTTCCTGCACCCTCTTCAAGGCGTGTTATCTCGCCTATAAGGTTTTTCATATCTTCAGGCTCTGCCATAACGGCGTCTGTAAAGCCGCTGTCGAGGTCTACTTTGTTTGAAAGCAAATCCTCAAGCTTGAAGTTTAGCATTTTTTGATAGTTGGCGCGTCCCGCTCTGAGCGCTAAATACGGCGCATTAAGCGAGTTTAGCCTGTCTGCTACGACATCAACCGCTTTATCCATACGAGAGGCTACAAGAACGCTCTTTCCGCTTGCAATTAAATGAGATACAAGATTTACAATGGTTTGAGATTTTCCTGTACCGGGCGGGCCATATACGGCTAAAAAGTCGTTTTCTTCTATTTTTTTAATAACATCTTCCTGTGAATCGCTTAGTGCCAGAGGGGTCATGGGGAAAAAGTCTTTTACTTCTTTTTCTTCTATTTTTTCGTTTGCAACTTTTCCTTTTTGCAAAAGATACTCATGGCTTATGACGTTAAGAACGGTTTCCCTGTATGTCCCTTGCGATTTTTCGGCAATTTGTGTGAGTTCATGGAGCACTCCTGCAGTGACCGTTGGGCGTTTTGTGAGGATTACTGCGTTTTTCCTCTGAAGAGTGAGTTTTTCTACTTTGACTCTCGGGGTTTTTGCAATTTCATCCATTGCATCAAAGTCAAAATCCCCGTCTTCCGTCAATTTTTGTGCATTTTCTCTTGAGTAAAAATCTTCAAAATCTTGCTTGATATCAGCTTCAACAGGTGCTGTTTCTATTTCAATTTCAGGCACAAGCGACTTTAGAGTCGTTAAAAATATATCAAGGCTCTCTTGATTTAGAGGCAACTCGGGAACGACATCCAAGAGCCCAGATAGCATAGCATCGGCCTCTTGCTCATCATCCCTTTTCATAAGTTGAGCCAGAGCACCGGTGTTAAGGGATAAAATGTCTTCTTGAGCAGTGAGGACGATATTTACACCTTTTCTTTCAAGTTTACATGGAACATATAAAAGAGGTGTCAAAAACTGGTTATTTTTGCGCACTTTGGAGTTTTTGCCCACAAGGAACAAATACCCGTATATCAGGTATTTTTCTTTTGCGTTCATATCCCCTTGAATCATTAGCTCTGTTAAGTAACTGTCCGAACCGTCCAACAAAAGCGGCTCATCAAAGTTTGTAAAGAGTTTTTCTTCATCGTCAAGAAAAACCCATTTGTTTTCTTTATCTTCTTTTAAATTTCTGAAAGTCGAGCTTTTTACTTCTTCTCTGACGCAGTCATGAAGATATTGGGCAAGTTTTTTTACAAAACTTGTATTAAATGCGCTTGCTATTGCTTTTTGAGCTTCTTGTAACATAAAAATATTATAGCTTGGTTTTAAAAAATCTTTTCATACAAAAAGATGAAGAGAATTGATATTAAAAAGACCCCCTTATTGGGAGTCTTTTTAATTAGCGGAAGACGAGGCTCGAACTCGCAACAACCTGCTTGGAAGGCAGGGACTCTACCAATTGAGTTACTTCCGCATAAAATTTATTATTCAATTGTCAAATCTTTTTTCGTAACTCAATTGGAATTTTGTGGACAAGCCACTTTGCTTCGCAAAGGAGTTACTTCCGCATAAATTTTGTTATTCAATTGTCAAATCTTTTCTCGTAACTCAATTGGAATTTTGTGGACAAGCCACTTTGCTTCGCAAAGGAGTTACTTCCGCATAAAATTCATTATTCAATTGTCAAAATGCCTTTTGACCCGACAATATTAACCCAAAATAAACTTTATTTCAAGTTATTTTATTATTCTTTACCTAATCGCTCCGAGAGCATATTTGTATAGCCTAAAATATCTCCTAAGTTTTTGCTTTCAGATAAATAATTCAAAATATCTTTTTTTGTGCCCCTTTTAATATCTACACTAAACATTCTGTCAGTATGCGGGAGTTGGGCTGCAAGCTGCAAAATTCTTACATCGGGTTTTTCTTTATTTGGCGAGGGGGAAATAAAAATTTTATAATCTTGTCCGTCGTTTGGGTTTTTAAATTCTTCTATAACATCAGAAAAATTTCCCCATTCGCAAACCTCGCGCTCGGCGCGTTTTAAAAGCTTTTTAACCGTGTTTTTTTCAACATCTGACAATTTTGCCTCTTTGTTTTGTGCTTTTAGAGGGTTTAGTTTATTTCCAAAGTTAAAAAATGATTTTTCCACGTTCATAGTCTTTCCTTTTTTGTCATTTTATCAGGCTGCTTTTTGTTTGTCTATACGGCTTATAAAATCA
The DNA here is from genome assembly GCA_944323335.1 of Candidatus Gastranaerophilales bacterium. Classification (GTDB taxonomy): domain Bacteria; phylum Cyanobacteriota; class Vampirovibrionia; order Gastranaerophilales; family Gastranaerophilaceae; genus Galligastranaerophilus. Next base: position 75,798 of record CALUSB010000001.1, on the reverse strand, counting down.
TGCAGTTTTTCAAGTCCGCTAAAAGATATGGCCTGCATTTCTTTTTCGCTTAGTATAGCGCCAAGGTAATCTTCAATATTAGGTACATCCGCGCTAAGTCCGAGTTCCATTCTTCTGTAGGCTTTGTATGTGTCGCTCAAGTATTTGTTATATGCAACGTCAAAATTTTCATTGTTTTTGTATTTGTTAAAAATACTTCTTATAAAATCATATTCAGGTCTTAAAACCGTATCTTTGTTCTTTTTAATATCATATGGAACATGTTCAAGCTCTGATATTTCATCTGTCAAAGTGCCTCGATATTGGAGCTCTTCTTGTATTCCGTCTTTTGTTATGATGTTCATTTGAGCTGCACTGTAGCCTGTACCTTTAACCGCTTTTTTTGAATTTGAAACAGACTCTATAAGCATAGAGGGTTCAAATATATGCCCGTTTTTATCTTGCAGGCATACAAGATTATTTTTGTTTACTATTTGATATTGAGAGTTATTAGGGTTTTCTTTGGCTATTTTTAGCATTTTTTCATACCAGTTAGTATATGCTTCCTTTAGGGTATCAACTTGTGAGTCGCTAAAGTAGGCAATACCTTCTGCTCCGCTGTAGTTGTGAAGTTCTGTTATTTGAATGTCGCCGTTTTCAACGGCTTTTGCAAGATTTGCTATAAGTTTGCCGCTTTGAGCTTCTCTTGCGCTGTCATAGACTTGTTTTTCTATATTTTTTAGTAAAGGCATTTTATCTTCGCTTATTGTGCCTTTGTTTTCTAAAATGTATTTCGTAAAAAGTTCAATATCATCAGGATTATCTGTGTTTGCTCTTACGATTTTTTCAATTTCATCTACTGTTATGCTTGAATTTTTTGCAACAATTCTTGTGCCTTGTGCATCTCCTATCATAGAGTTTGCCGCATTTTTATCTGTCGGAAAATCCTCTTTTAAATCAAAAATCTTGTTTCTTATTTTGGGACTTATGGATTGTTCGCCCTTAGCGCGCGCTGTTATTGTTCCATAGTCGCTTTGAGTTATGTATATTTTTTTATTTGGGTCATAAACAGTTTTGGAATCTATATCTAAAACATCGAAAAGCTCGCTCATAGTCCTTCTCATAGATGCGTCATTTGAGTATTGACTTGCAAGTTCTCTTGAAATAGTCGCAATTTTTTCTTCACTAAAGGCGTCATCCATAAGGCCTATTGCCCCTTGCAGTCTTTGAAGCGAGACTTTTTGCCCGCTTTGTGTCAGTTTGTTATATGATTTTAAAATATCTTTTGCTTTTGGATTTGTGCTGTTGTTGAGATAATCAAGCGCCTCATCAACATTTTCAAAAACAGGGACTGCTTTAGCTATATTTGATGTAATAGTATCGTCTGCTTCGCTAAAAAGTTTTGAACCTAAAGATGAGGCGCCTTTAAATACAAGTCTTGTCGAGCCTCCTATAACAGGAGCTGCAATAAGGCCTCCTAAGGCGCCATTTAGAGTGTCATCTTTAATGTCCTCTAATCTTCCCTCCCCAAGTGCGCGGGAAAATCCGTCCGCCGCACCTGATAAAGCGCCGTCAATTGCCATATCGGTACCGTAAGAGAGTACCTTTGCCGCAACTAAACCTGCGCTTAGTTTTGTTCCTTCCTGTGCAATATAGCTTGTTCCTTGCTTTGCAAGCAAGCCTGCAATTATTCCCTTACCTGCGCTTTTTGCGCTTGTTTGAACGGCATTGAGTCCGCATGCTTTTGCAACAGTTGTGCCTGCTGCTCCCCCAAGAGCATTTGACAGCGGAGCTATTGCGCCGTTTATTGAACCTGTAGTTAAATCATATCCTAAATCTTTTAAATCGTATTCTCTGCCGCCAATAGCTGCGTCAGCAGCTTTGATAGCGGTTTTAGAAACAGCACCTGCTCCTGCTGCTACAAGTAAAGATGCTCCGCCTGTGACAGGTGCAAGAGCTGCAGCACCTACTGCTATTATGCCTGATGTAATGTCAGCCGTGACATCAGTGCACATTTTTTGCCCTTCTTTATATTTTTCAAGAGCTTCTTTAGCTGCTTCTTGTGAAATTTCGCCTTTTTCGTATTGTTCTATAGTATTTTCAACGGATTTTGAGCCTGATTTCATATTAAAAAAGTTTTTAATACCATCCCAAGCTTTGCCTATAAGACCTTGTTCTTCTTTTATATCTTTTAGTTCATCTTTCAGGCTTGTATTTTGAGAGTCTTTTAGAGTGGAAAATTCTACCGTATCAGCATTTAAGCTGTTTTTATCGTAGATTAATTCTTCGCAAGTGCTTGTGTTTGCAGTGTTTTGAAGTTTTTTTGTGTATAGATTTGTATCGATTGAATCAATCGAGGAAATACTCATTTTTGCTCTCTTAATAATGGGGTTATATATATAAAGTATGTCCTCTTTAAATAATTGCCTTTTTGTGAAGTTTAATTAAAATAAAAAAAAGCCGTCCTAAAAGGCGGCTACTAGACTTGGGGAGGAGGTTTTGAGTAGGACTTGCGTCCTTATGTTTTTCTCTTCGGCGGATATTTTAAAAGCTTTAGCGATATCATCCGTTTGTATTAAATTTGAAAAAATGTTCAATATTTATGCGCATTTTGTTAAAATATTGGTATGAAAAAATTTATAGCATTAGTTTTAATATTGTTTTTTGGCTTTACTCTTTTAGGTGCTGATGCAGCGCAGAAAAAGAAAGTTAAAAAACCTAAAATAAAAACAAAAGTAGAGATAGAAACAAAGGACGGATTTTTATTGAATGGGGATTTGTATTTTGCCCCTCAAAAAAAACCACCCCGCCCGCTTGTGGTTTTATTGCACTCATTTGGCTCAAGAGCCTCAGACTGGGGAGTTTTGCCTGAATCTTTAAGACAGAGAAATTATAACGTCCTTGCGCTTGATTTAAGAGGGCATGGCAGAAGTGTTTATACAAAAAATTTCAGATTTAAGTCAAGAATGAACTTTACAAAAGACGACTGGGCAAAATATCCGATTGATGTTGTCGGTTCAATAGATTACATAAAAAAGAATTATCCTAATATTGACGCAAATGAAGTTTATATTGTAGGAGCGGATTTAGGCGCAAACGCTGCGGTGCTTGCGGCGTCTATTATGAGAGAAAAGCCTAAAAAAATGGTTTTAATATCTCCTTACGTTTCATTTAAAAATCTTGATATAGCACTTATTGTACCCAGGCTCACTACTGTTCCTATGATGGTTATGGCGTCAAAAGCCGATAAGTATTCGTATTCTCAGGCCGATATTATCTCAAGGCTTATTCATTCAAAAATGACTCAAAAACTATACGAACAAGGCGGCTCAGGCGTGCTTTTATTAAAGCGTAACTCCTCTTCTTATAATGAAATTATCAACTACATTTCAGGCAAATAGATGATTTAAATTACTCTACATATGTATATAGTATTCATATACTGTGGGGAGTTTAATATGGCAGGAAATTTAAAAAGTAAAGTTGATATAAAAGAACAGGGCGGCTTAAGAGTAGTTAAAGCCCCTAAAACTAAGCCATACAGTGACATTGACCTGAATAACTGGAAAATGTATTCCCACATAAAAACAGGTACACTGTGGGAATTTGCCTCAAGAGAAAAATCAAACGGTCACAGTTACGATTACCACGGCAACTACATCCCGCAGATTGCAACACAGCTTTTTGAGCGCTTTACAAAGAAAAACGATGTCGTGCTTGATTTGTTCTTTGGCTCAGGTACATCAGGTATTGAAGCTCTTAACATGGGTAGAAGATGTATAGGTGTCGAGCTTAAAGAAGATATGGTTGATTATGTTTCAAAGAAATTTTCAAAACGTGAGTTGGTATCTAAAATGAACATAATCTGTGCCGATAGCGCTTCAGAGGTCGCAAAAGAAAAAATTGAAGCCCGTCTTGAGATTATGGGCAAAAAATCCGCTCAATTCCTTGTTTTGCATCCGCCATATGATGATATTATAAAATTTTCAGACAGAAAAGAAGACCTCTCAAACTGTGCAACTACAGAAGAGTTTTATGAACTTTTTAAAAAAGTTGCAAAAAACGGCTATGACCTGCTTGAAAAAGGCAGATTTGCGGCACTTATAATAGGAGATAAGTACGCAAACTCGCGCCATATAAACCTAAGTTTTGAATGCCAAAGACGCATGGAAGAGCTTGGTTTTATAACAAAAGCGGTAATTGTAAAAAATATCACGGGAAATGAAAGAGCAAAAGGAAAAACTGCTAACTTATGGCGCTACAGAGCGCTTGCGGGCGGTTTTTACATATTTGAACATGAATATATTATGCTTTTTCAAAAGCCCTAAAGATTGTTTAGTTGTTTAAGGGCTTGCTCTTCTGCTTTTTGAGCTTTAAGAAGCGCGTTATTTACTTCGGGGTCAAGTTCTTGAGTATCCTTGCCATCGGTTTTGCCTATTGTACATTCTGATGAGGGAATATATGACCTTTGCGGCTCAAGCGGGTCTTTATTTTCCGTGGTTTCTTCAGTTTCTTCTTTGTCTTTTTTACCAAGACCAAATAAGTTCATTTTGCTTGTTGAACCGTTATCCAGCGCATTTAATCCGCTTTGATTAACAGGTGTTTGAGGAGGTATTTGAGTCGTTGTTTGCTGCGGAGTTTGATTTTGTGTTGTTTGATTAGCAGGTTTTATATATTTTGAATTTAGAATTTCTGAGTTTTGAGTATTTTTCACTAAATCATCAACTTTTACTTCGCCGTTTAAAACTTTCATAAACAACTCAGGGTTTTCTAAAAGCGAATTTAGAATTTCGGGGTTGCTTTGAAGTTTTTGCATAAGTTCAGGGTTGGATAAGAGCTTTTGTTGGAGCTCTTGTTCGCTTATGTTAAACGGATTATTTGAGCTATTTTGTTGCTCGGTTGTTTTGTTTTCTTCTTCTTTATCAAGTACGGATTTTGACGGTCTGCCAAAGATTAGATGAGAAACTTTTGTGGTTGCCTTTGCAATCATAGGGCCTATAATCATTGTACCGACGGCAAGCCTTAGAACCGTACCTAATCCGGGACCTTTTATTTTGTTAGCGAGATTTCTTACACTGTTGTATATTGATGTGCCAAGAGTTTTGTCATTTGCGTCAATAAAGGGTTTAATGGTTTCGGCATCAAGCCCTGTTGAGAAGAGCTTGCCCAATGCTTTAAAGGGTTTGTGATACCATTTTGAATCGCCTTTTAAGAAATTTTTTATCTTACTTGCTTCTTTTGCATAGTCAATTTTTGAAATCGTGCCTTTTGATACTTTTTGGTTAAGGTTTTTTATCATATCACGGTATTTTGCAACATTTTTAACTTGTTCTTGAGTATTTTTAGCGCCGCCGATACCAATGTATTTTAAGCCGCCTACAAGGTGTGAGGACTTAACCTGAAACGGCAGTGACAAAAAGAACCCGAAGTCATTTGCAATGTTTTCCGTAAATGTGGAGAGTTTTTCACCCTCAGGGGCGTCCATTGCTTTTCTTATTGCTTGAGCAAAGATTGATGCTTGGATGACAATAAGTAATTTTCCGCCTGCACCGCCGTTTGTAAGACCTTCAAGAGTTTTTAAAGCTTGTTTTGGTGCAGCTTTACCAAGTTTTGTTGTTTGTTTTGCTAAAGTTTTATCGCTAAAGACGGCATTTAATTTATTTGCCATTTCTTTAAACGAACCTTTTCTTTTTAAGAAAGGAATGTTTGGAATTCTAAAATCTTTATTTATAAAAGGGATTTTTCCTTTTACCAAATTATCTACAGAAACTTTTGCATCGCTTGCGCTTAGATTTTGAACAAGTTTTTTAATCTGCGGCATATTATCTTCGCAGTTTTTAAACAAATCGTCAATATAGGAAAGCGCTTCTTTTCCATCTTTAAGGTCAGGTTTTAGCTCTTTTACAAGATTTAAAATATCATCCCCGTTGCCGTTTTTAAGATGATATCCGAGCATTGAAGACACATCTGACATTACATAGCCTGTTATGCCTCTTGCTTGGCTTACTGCAAGGGAGTTCTGGGCTTTTGTCGGAGTTTTTAAGCTTCTTAGTATTTTTGATTTATCAAAAAGATTACTTATTCCTTTTTTTATTTTGCCTGCCTCTTTGGTCTTAATGTGTTTTAAGGCAAGATTATCGAATTTTTGACCGATTTTTCCAAGCCAGCTGTTTTCCCAGTTGGCATTTAATTTGTTGTTTAAATATTGGCAGCCTTGAGCAAAAGCAAGCCAAATAGCTCCCGTTAAGCCGATTGTTACAGGGTCTGTTTTGGCGTCTTGCGCCGCTTTTACTACAGTATTTTCTCCTACTTTATCTTTAACATCAAAATTCTGCACATTTTGAGGCAGTCTTTCATTTACCTTTTGAGGTACAACGTCTTTGACCGCTCCGTAGTTAAGCTGATTTTGATAGTTATTACTTATCATGGTATTTTCCTGTTTATATATAAAATAAAAACACTGTTTAGATAAAATTTGCCAAAATGTTAAGAAGATTTGTGATATTTAGGGTAATGTTTGAAAAAAATATGCATGGTATAATCTTTTCAAACAAAGACGGAGTGTAAAATTTTGCACATAGCTGTATGTATAAAACAGGTGCCTGATACAAATAATGTAAGGTGGAGCAAGGAAAATAACCTTTTAAGAGAAGGTTTAATTTCTGTAATAAACCCCTGCGATAAGTGGGCAATACAGATGGCGCTTGATATAAAGAAAAATTTTAAAAACGTCAAAATAAGCGCTTTTTCTATGGGTCCAAAACAGGCAAGAGAAGTTTTAGAGTATGCCCTTGCGCGCGGATGTGATGAGGCAATTTTACTGTGCGACAAGGCTTTTAGCGGTTCTGATACTCTATGCACGGGGCGGGTTTTATCTTGCGCTATAGAAAAATTTGCACCTGATTATGACCTTATTATCTGCGGTCAATACGCACTTGACGGCGATACGGCGCAAAGCGGCCCTACTATTGCAGGTTTTTTGAATATTCCCGTAGTATCAAAGGTTTCAAATATTATTAATGCCGATAAAACTACCTCAATTCTTGAGCAAAAAACAGACGGGGAGATTAACATTGTTCAGGTTGAAAATCCTTGTGTGATATGCGTTTTAGAAAAAAAAGAAGAAATTGAGCCCATTTTGGTTTCAGATTATGTCAGGGCGCAAGATATCGGTATAAAAGAGTACGGTATCAGTGACCTTGGTATCGGGCGCGATGAAGCAGGTATTTTAGGCTCGCCGACTTTTGTCTCGCGTGCCTTTAAGAAAGAATATAAAAGAGAGCCAAAAAATGTAGAAAGTGACATTTGCGAGTTTTTGAACGCTGTTTTATGCGCGGAGGCAAATGATGGAAAATAGACAGATATTTGTTGTTTGCGAGTACAAAAAAGGGCAAAACACCTACAGAGATGTGACCTTAGAACTTTTAGGGAAAGCCTGTGAGCTAAAAAAGCAGGCAAAAGATGAATTTAACCTTGAATATGAAGTTTGTGCGGTCGTGATAGATTCAGGCATCGATGCTGATTTTTGCACATTATCGGGCTTTGGTGCACAAAAAATTTACTATATGAAAAATAAGCACTTCAGTGATTATAACTGCGTTTATTATTCAAAGGCTTTAGTTGAACTTATTAATCTAAAAAACCCTGATATTGTGCTTTTTGGTGCAACGGATAAAGGCAGAGAGTTGGCACCTTATGTTACCTCTCGCCTAAAAACAGGTTTAACCGCAGACTGTACCGAGTTGGCTTTAGTTGAGAATAAAGGTGAAATTAAGCTTGCAGCAACGCGTCCGACTTTTGGCGGGGTGCTTATGGCGACAATTTTAAGTAAAAAAAATCCCCAGTGTGCTACTTTAAGAGAGGGTGTGTTTAAAAAGTGCGACTTTATCCCTCAAAACCCTTTTGTAGAAAATATCAACTTTGATGATACTTTTTTCGATATAAAATCCCCAAAAATTCTTGAGAAAGTTTCAGAAAAAGAAAAGGAAAATAATATTTCAAACGCAAGGGTAATTCTCTGCGGCGGCAGAGGGCTCAAGACAAAAGAGAACTTTGAAAAATTAAAAAAACTTGCAAAGCTTACAGGCTGCGCCTACGGTGCTACACGAGGAGCCGTTGATTCCAACCTTGCGCCCTATGAAGTTCAAATAGGGCAGACGGGTAAAACAGTGAGCCCTGATATATATGTCGCTTTTGGTGTTTCAGGCGCTATACATCATATTTTAGGTATGAGTTCGTCTAAAACCGTTATTGCAATAAACACCGACTCAAACGCGCCGATTTTTAAAGACTGTGACTACAAGCTTCAAGCTGATGCCATAGAGGTTTTGGACAAACTCTTAAAGAAATTTTCCTAACTGCCGATTTTAGATAGTTTTTCGTATAATTCAAGCATTTGAGGAGTTATTTCTTTTGGCAGAGTGATTTTTATTCTGACATTTAAGCTGCCTCTGCCGCCGTCTTTTTTGGGTAAACCTAAGTCCTTGAGCCTCAAGACTTTTGAACTTGTTGTATTTTTTGGAATAGTAATATTTATTTTGCCCTCAGGGGTGGTTATTTCTTTTTTTGTGCCTAAAACAGCTTCAGACGGTAGGATTTCTACCTCTTTTTCCAAATCTTCGCCCGAGATTTTATAGTTAGGGTCTTTTATTTTGACAACAAGATATAAATCCCCCTTGTTGCCGTATTGGTCTGCTTTTCCCTCATTTTTCAGGCGGATTTTTTGTCCCTCTTTTACAAATTTTGGAACTTTAACGGATAGATTTTTTGTGATTTTTTCAAGTCCCGTGCCTGAACAGTGGGCGCAAAATCCCCCTTTTGACTGACCGCCGCAGTATCTGCACGGTTCAAAGTCAACTATAGAGATGTTTTTTGTCGGGGATTTGATTAAATCGTTTATATTTAGAATCAAATCTTTTGTGATATCAAGGTTTTTAGGCTTTTGAGCTTTTTGTCTCGGGTTGTTTGAATAAAATTGTGAAAAATCGCCGCCTGCGCCTTTTGCACCGCTGTTAAAGTTAAATTCTCTAAAGCCCGAGTGAGCTTGTTGTCCGCTCATTAAGTCGCCAAAAATCGCGCTGAAAAAGTCGGAGAACACGCCTTGAGAAAATCCAGCGCCACCTTGAGAAAAGTTAGAAAAGTTGAACCCTTCAAACCCCGGAGGAGGAGTAAAATCTGCCCCTTGCTGCCAGTTTGAGCCAAGCTGGTCGTACCTTGCACGTTTGTCAGGGTCGCCAAGAACCTCATAGGCTTCATTTATATCTTTAAACTTTTCCGCTGCCCCTTTTTCTTTGTTGACATCGGGGTGGTATTTGCGCGCAAGCTTTCTGTAGGCAGATTTAATATTTGCCTGAGTTTCATCTCGCTTTACGCCTAAAATTTCATAATAATCTTTGTATTGCATATTATTATATTAATATTTAATTTTAAAAAGTCTTTAGAAATTAATTTTAATTTAATATTTTTTGACCCTTTTGCCATCCACCTCATGCACATTTTCTATGGCTATAAATGCTCCGGGGTCAATAGAGTTTACTATATCTTTGAGTTTTGTAAGTTCAATTCTTGGTACAACACAGTAGAGCATTTTTTTCTTTTGGTGAGAATATCCTCCCTGTGCGTCGATATAGGTAACGCTTTTATCCAGCTGAGAGATAATGTTGCTGCCTATTTCAAGGTTTTTATCAGACACGATAAAAATAGATTTTGCCTCATTAAGACCTTGCAGCACCACATCTATTACTTTTGAGGCGGTAAGGTATGTAAGAGTAGAATACATTGCTTTTTCCCAGCCGTATATAAAGCCCGCGCAAGTGTAGATGAATATGTTTAAAAACATTATAATTTCACCTACCGAGACTGGAAATTTTTTTGTAAGGGTAATAGCTAGGATTTCAGTACCGTCCAGTGAACCGCTGTTTTTAAGTACAAGCCCTACCCCTGCGCCTAAAATCATACCGCCAAAAACGGCAACCAAAAGCCCGTCATGCGTTACTATACCTATTTTTCCGCCGACAATTCCTACAAAAATAGAAAATACGCTCACGGCATAAAAAGTCTGTAGTATGAACATTTTCCCGTACAGTTGAAAAGCAAGCAGGATAAAGGGAATATTCAGTGCAAAAAGTAATATTCCAAGGTTTATTTTGGTAAGATAGCTTATCATCATTGAAATGCCGACAATACCGCCGTCAATTACCTGATTTGGAACTAAAAACCCCTCAATTGCAAAAGCTGCAAGAAACGCTCCAAGAGTGATAAAAAATATTCTTATTATAAACTTCTTCATAAAATTTATGATACAATATATCCAATGAAAAATCTATTTCTAATTTTTACGTTGTGTTTGTTTTCTTTGTCTGTTTTATGCGGCTGTGGCGCGCAAAAAACAAGTCAAAACGCGCTCTCGCATGCAAAATTAATGAACAAGCTGACAGTAGGTGTAAAAAACGACTCAAAACCTTTTGGATTTGTAGATAATGAGGGTAATCCCGCAGGTTTTGACGTTGATGTTGCAAAAGAAATTGCAAGGCAGATTTTAGGGGATGAAAATGCCGTAGAATTTGTATATGTTACTCCAAGCAGCAGAATTACGGATTTGAATTCAAGAAAAGTGGATATGGTAATAGCGGCAATGAGTATAACCCCTAACAGAGCTGATGTTGTGAGCTTTTCTCAGCCTTATTATCAATCAGGGCAGGCTATTATGGTAAAAGAAGGTTCTAAAATATCTTCTTTAGCAGATTTAAACGGCTCAAACGTCGGCTTTGTGCTTGGCACAACCGGAGAAAAAACAATAAGAAACCTTGCCCCTGCAGCCTCTTTAAGGGCGGCAAAGACATATCCCGAGATTTTTAATTTGCTTAAAAACGGCGAAATTGAGGCGATTTTAGCTGATGATACCATGCTATATGGTTTAGCGGCAGATAATAAAGGGTATAAAATTTTGCCTAAAAGGTACACAAGAGAGTATTATGCCGTTGCTATGCGCAGCTCAAAAGAAAGCGAAGAACTTAGAGAAGCAGTTGATGTTGCGGTTAATTATATGCAGCAGAGAGGCATTTTAAATAAAATCAAAAACAAGTGGCTGCCTCCCTTACATTATTGATATAAATATGATATAATTTACCCGTTCGGATAGAAAAATAGGAAGATTGAAGATGGAAAAACTTTCTTTCAAGAGCTGCCTTTATAAAACGCTCTTCTGGGTTGTTTTTGTGGCGGCTTTTTATGTGTGTTTCTTTAAGTTGTTTTTTGCCGATGTTCAAAGTGCATCATCGCTTTGGGCAGGTGCTATTGCAGGCGCTCTGGCATTACTATTTGCAATGCTTAAAATATACAATATTGCAGGCGAAAATTCAGGCGATGACAACATGAAAAAAATCGCAGGGCACATATTTAAAGGTGCTATGGCGTTTTTAAAAAGAGAGTATAAAATACTTTTTTGGTTTGTACTTTTGGTTTTCGGTTTGTTGTTCCATTATATAGATTTAGAAACTGCCGTCTGCTTTGTTTGCGGTGCAACATGCTCTGCTATAGCAGGTTTTATAGGTATGTTTGTATCAACAAAAGCCAATTCAAGAACAACGGAGGCTGCTAAAAGTTCACTGAATAAAGCTTTTAAAATAGCATTTTCAGGCGGTGCGGTTATGGGTCTTACCGTTGTGGGGCTTGGATTATTCGGGCTTACGATTTTATATTTAATATATAAAGACCCCGCTATAATTAACGGTTTTGGACTTGGTGCAAGCTCGATTGCACTTTTTGCCCGTGTTGGCGGCGGCATTTATACAAAAGCTGCTGACGTTGGCGCTGACCTTGTAGGTAAAGTTGAAGCGGGTATTCCCGAAGATGACCACAGAAACCCTGCAGTAATAGCGGATAACGTAGGTGATAATGTCGGTGACGTTGCAGGCATGGGGGCGGACTTGTTTGAATCATATGTAGGTTCAACAATTGCTGCTATTACCCTTGGTGCGATTTGTCTTAATTTCCAAGGGGCGTTCTTGCCTGTGTTGATTGCTGCAGCGGGTATTTTCTCTTCAATTTTTGCTATAAATTTTGTAAGAACAAAAGAAAACTCAGACCCTATGGCAGCTCTTCAAAGAGGTACTGTTATCGCTATGGCGCTTTTAATTGCTGCATCTTACTTTATAGTTAAATATTTTGTTCCTGATTTTACGGGAATTTTCTGGTCAATCTTGACAGGTATAATAACAGGTTCGCTAATCGGCTTTTTAACTGAATATTATACATCCTATGATTACAATCCGACAAAATCTATCGCAGAAGCTACAAAAACAGGCCCTGCGACCACAATTATAGCCGGTCTTGGCGTTGGTATGATATCTACATTCCTGCCTTTGATACTTATATGTGCGGCAATTATTGCTTCATTTATACTTGCAGGCGGTTTGAACTCTTATACTTTAGGTATTTATGGGGTTTCAATGGCTGCCGTCGGTATGCTCTCTGTAGTAGGTATGATTGTAGCGGTAGATGCTTACGGCCCTATTTCAGATAACGCAGGCGGTATTGCTCAGATGGCAAATCTTGAGGGCGAAGTCCGCGAAAGAACAGACAAGCTTGACTCTGTAGGAAATACAACCGCAGCGATAGGTAAAGGTTTTGCCATAGGCTCAGCCGCTTTAACTGCTATAGCGCTTTTAAGCGCATTTGCAACGGTTGTAGAGCTTGATAAAGTTGATATCCTAAATCCTTTCGTAAATTCAGGATTGCTCTTTGGTGCAGTGCTTCCTTTCTTGTTCTGCGCCCTTACAATGGGTGCCGTCGGTCGTGCTGCTCAGAAAATGGTAGATGAGGTAAGACGTCAATTCAGAGAATTAAAAGGCATTATGGAAGGCAAATGCGAGCCTCAATATGCTAAATGCGTTGATATATCAGCAAGAAGTGCTATATATGAAATGTTTTTACCGGGGCTTATTGCAATAGTTGCTCCTCTTGTTGTGGGTCTTGGAGTTGCGGCATTTACGGATAAAGCATCAGGAGCTCAGGCATTAGCCGGTATGCTTATGGGCGCTATAGCGTCAGGCGTTTGCCTTGCAATTATGATGGCAAACTCAGGCGGTGCTTGGGATAATGCTAAAAAGTACATTGAAAGCGGACACCTTGGCGGCAAAGGTTCAAGCGAACATGCTGCAGCGGTAGTAGGTGATACCGTTGGTGACCCGTTTAAAGATACTTCAGGCCCCTCGCTTAATATTTTGATTAAACTAATGTCTATAGTTGCCCTAGTCTGTGCGACATTGTTTATTTAGCAAAATAAAGTTATAATCCAAACACGCTCTAAATTAAAAAGGAGCGTGTTTGGTTATTAAAAGGAAAGATTTTTATGCCTGTTCGTAACGAAAAATTTTTACTCTCAACCCGCGGTTTTACCGATATCATTGATATTACAAGTAAAGTAAGTGATATTGTGCGCTTGGGCGGCGAAAAAAACGCTATAGTGCACATTTACTCCCCCGGTTCAACCGTTAGTGTCACAACGCTTGAATATGAACCCGGTCTTGTTAAAGATTTTCCGGAGGCGCTTGAGAATATTGCACCTATAAATAAAGTTTATGAGCATGACAAACAATGGCATGACGGCAACGGGCATGCGCACATTAGGGCTGCTATGATTGGAAACTCTATTACAATACCGCTTGCGGCAGGTCAGCTTGAGCTTGGCAATTGGCAGCAGATAGTACTTGTTGATTTTGACAACAAGCCTCGCACAAGAAGTGTCATTGTACAGATTTTATCTTAAGGAGAAAAAATGGAAGATTGGGGCAGGAAGTATAAAAAAATTCTTAAAAACGGAGGCTACGCCTTAGCTAAAAGCTCGGATGAGTATTTTATGTGCCACTATAAGGGCTCTAATCTTAACCTTTTAACGGGTTTTTCAGGTACTGCAGGTGAAGCTTTGATTGATGACAAGGGTAAAATTACCCTTTTTGTAGACCCCAGATACCACGAGCAGGCTGATTTTGAAACTGAGGGTAAAAATGTCGAAGTGGTAAAACTCAAGCAGGGTGAGAGTTTTGTTAATATGATTGCAAAAAAAGTCAAATCTTCACCCCTTTATGTAAGCAATACTACGCTTTTATCTTTTGTTGAAAAACTCCGTGCAAATCTGCCCGAGGTTTATACTTATGAAGATTTTAAGGGTTTTGGTGAAAATAAAAATATAGATTTTTCAAAAGAAATATTTTTAACTTCATCATCAAAGAAATTTTGCGACAAATTAAAAAGTCTAAAAAAACACATAAAAGAGCGCTATATGCTTGTGACGTCTTTAGAAGAGATTGCATACCTTACAAATCTAAGAAGTTTTCAGATGAGTGAGATTTCTACTTTTAAGTCAAAATTGCTTTTAGATTTTGAAAAAAAGAGTATTCTTTTCTGCGACCAAAAGATAAAAAATCTGCCCGAAAACCTTATTCAAGAACCCTTAGAGGAATTTGAAAAATATATAAAGAAAATAAAATCAAATGTGCTTATAAGCCCTGAAACTATTACCATAAAAGACTATGAGCTAATTTTAAAACCCGTTAAAATAAAGAAAAACTATATAGCTAAAATGGCGGCGATAAAAGAAAAAGCGGAAATAAAACACCTGAAAAGTGCCTTTTTGCGCTTAGATTTGGCTCTTAATTCTTTTAAAAACAAGATTAAAGCGGGTTTGTCCGAATTTGAACTAAAGGAAATTTTTGAGCATGAACTTATGAAATACGGTGCAAAAACCACAAGTTTCAAGACTATTCTTGCGCTTGACGATAATTCATCCTCCATACATTATTCAAATTATGATAAAAATAAAATCTTAAAAAACGGGGATTTAATCCTGCTTGATTGCGGCGGATACTATGAAGAGGGGCTTGCAACAGATATTACAAGGGTTTTTCTGTGCGGAAATAAAGCCAATAAAAAACAAAAAGAAATATACACAGCCGTCCTAAGGGCGTTTTTGCACTCATACCATTCAAGCGCTACAAGCGGGGATGAGCTGGATAAAATCGCAAGAAAGATTTTAAAACCTTATGAAAAAGAGGGCTTTTTGTTCCCTCATGCACTGGGTCATGGCATAGGAATACCCGTGCATCAGATGCCGCCTGTGATTACAAGCTTTAAAGACAAAAAATTTCCTCTTCAAAATAACATGGCTCACACAATTGAGCCGGGGTTATACTGTTCAAAAAAACCGCACAAATTTGGCGTAAGACTTGAAAATAGTGTCCGGGTAACAAAAAGAGGCGAGAGAAAGTCTTTTTCAAAATTTGAATTTGAAGAGAATTTAATTGATAGAAATCTGCTGACAAAAAAAGAGCAAAAATGGCTTGATGAGTGGCAATTAGGCTGGAGAGAGTTTTGTGAAGAGCATAAAATCAACTAAAATATTTTATATTTCATTTGTTTTAATTTTTATTCTGGCGCTTTTGTTGAGGCTTGATTTGTATATTTTTAACAGGCCCTTTTGGTTTGATGAAGCGGCGCTTGCGCTAAATGTCACAGACAATCCTTTTTCTTTTCTTTTTGGGGAGCTTTCATACTACCAGAGTGCGCCTGCGATGTTTCTTTTTGAGACAAAAATCTTGGTGAGCCTTTTTTCAAAGTCTGAATACGTTTTTCGCTTTATTCCTTTTGTGACGTCAATTTTTTGTATACCTGTTTTTTATTACTTTTCAAAGTATTTTCTATCAAATAAAACAACAAGACTGTTTGCACTGTTTTTATTTGCAATAAATACAAATTTAATCTACTACTCGGGTGAGTTTAAGCCCTATGCGCTTGATGTATTTTTATCTTTGGCGCTTTTGCTTTTGGTTTTGATTTTCAAATTTAAAAAGCCCCTTTTGCTCGGGTTTTTCTTTGCTTTTGCGCTTTGGTACTCATATTCTTCAACAATTTGCGCTATTGGCACGGCGTTAGTTCTTTTAACGCTTGTTATAAAGACAAAAAAACATAAAAAAGAGTATTTTTTGTTTTTATTGCCGCAAATGCTTAATCTCATCCCTTTTGCGCTTCATATGAGTGCAATAGAGAAAACCAGAATTTTTATGAGTTCAATATGGTCACATGGTTATATCGAGCAAAATTTATCAAACCTTACGACTTTGTTTTTGGATAATATTTTCTATATTTTCCACCCTTACAAGTTTATTTTGCCTCAGTTTCCATACTTTTTGCCTATATTATTCGGTATTATTTGTATTTTGGGTGCAATTATTTTATACAGGCAAAATAAGTTCAAATTTTACCTCTTGTTGGCACCTTATTTTGTATTTTTGTTTTTGTCATATATGAGAATTTATCCTTATTATGACAGGATGACCTTGTTTTTGACCCCTGTTTTTTTAATTCTTTTTGCAAAGAGTTTTGAATTTATTTTTAAAAAGCGCTTTGGCTTTTTGGTTTTTATAGTTTTGGTTATTTTTTCAATATATCCTGCAATTACCTCGCAAAAAGTTATGAAAAATTTACCCTCGCAGGACTTGTACACGTTTTTAAAATTAAAGGAAAATTACAAAAAAGGTGACGTCATAGTGCTTAATCAGACATCTTTGCCGCAGTTTTTATACTACAGTGCGAAGTATTCTTTTGTGTGCGAAAATATAAAAGTAGAAAAAATGTTCTATAGCGCAAATGAGTATCTTATGCTTTTAAATACGCTTGATGAGAATAAAAACTACTGGTTTATGGTAAGCTCTGTTAAGTTTCCTAAAGCTGTTAATACAAGAGAAGTGATTGAATTTTGGGGTTCAAATAAGGTAAAATTTACTCATTATAATAAAGGAAAAACTGATTTATATTATGTCGGAAAATAAATTTTTTGAAATTACATCACTTCAAAATGAAATTGTAAAAGATACCGTAAAGCTGCAGCAAAAAAAATACAGAAAAGACTCGGGATTAATGCTTTTGGAGGGAGAAAAGTCCGTCTTTGAGGCGCTTAATCACTCAATTGAACTTAAGTACATAATAAGTAATGACATCAAGCTTTTAGAGCATGCTCAAAAAAACACAAAGGCAAAATTATATCTTGCAAATGATAAAGTTATGGAGAAAATTTCATCCACAAAAAGCCCCGTAAATATTTTATCTGCTGCAAAAGAGCCAAATTATAAGCTGGAAGATATTTTAAAAAAAGAAAAACTCTTACTTTTGGATAACATAAAAGATGCCGGAAACCTGGGCACGATAATACGCTCAGCCTGTGCTTTCGGGGTAGATGGGATTTTGCTTTTCGGTGATTGTGTAGATGAATTTTCATCAAAAGTTATACGCTCAAGCGCGGGGAATATTTTTAAAATACCCATAGTTAAACTAAATTCAGACATGTGTCTGATGCAAAAAATTAAAAAGTCGCATAAAATTATATCAACGGTTGCACCCTATGGTAAATGGGGAAAAAGTGCAAAAGATTGCACGAATACGACCTATGAAAAACCCTATGTTGTTATGCTCGGCTCTGAAGCTTCGGGATTATGTAACGAATTGTTAAGCATGGCGGATGAGCATGTGACACTAATGACAAATAACGATGTAGAGTCCCTAAATCTTGCAGTGTTTGCAGGTATTTTACTCTATATTATCAATTCAAAAAATTAGACAAATTTCTTATTGCTATGAGATTTGAATTGTGATAAAATTGTTCCGTTAAGCCTGTAGAAAGGAGCCCTAATGAAAATAGCGCCAATAATGTTAAATTACGGTAAAAATAATGCTATTTCCACAAAGGGTCAATCTTTAATTAAACAAAAATCTCACTCTGTCAGAAATTATACAGGCAATGCTTGCCAAGATTTGGCTTATGCGAGCATGTTCGATAAGAAAATTGCTCGAGATTTGAAGTTGATGGGATTAATTTAGTAAATGAAACTTGCTGTTTTAGGTTTAGGTTGTTGGGGTTTGGTTTTGACAAAACTCCTTACTTCGCAGTTTGATGAAGTTTGGGGATGGTCAAGAAAACAGGACTTATCAGAAGATTTGCTTTTGCACAAAAGGTCTAAAGTCCCTTTTTGTGTTGAACTTGATGAAAAGGTAAATATAACTCATGACCTAAAAAGTGCCATTGATGGCGCTGATATTATTCTTTTGGTTGTTTCAACTTCTGCCATAAGGGTTGTTTGTGAGCAGCTAAAAGAGGCGGGTATTAAAGACGAGCAGATTTTGGTTAATACTTCAAAAGGGCTTGAGCTGCCGTCATTAAAGCGCATGAGTGAAGTTATAAAAGAAGTTCTGCCCAATCAAAAATTTGCCGTTTTATCAGGCCCCACTTTAGCTCGTGAAGTGCTTGAGGGACAGCCTACGGCGGCGTCTGTCGCATCTGACGATTTCATGGTGGCAAAATTTGTCCAACAGAGCCTGAATGTTGATGGAAGATTCAGACTTTACACAAATGACGATGTTATAGGTGTAGAGTTTGGCGGAAGTTTAAAAAACGTCATTGCAATAGCTGCAGGGTTTATATCAGAGCTTAATATGGGCGATAACGCAAAAGGAGCTATCTTGACAAGGGGTATGGCAGAAATCGTGCGCGTTGGTACTGCCCTTGGTGCAAAACCCTCGACATTTTGGGGTTTATCAGGCATGGGTGATTTAATAGCTACCTGTTCTAGCCCTCTGAGCCGAAACCATACCGTTGGCAGAATGCTTGCAAAAGGCAAAAAAATTGATGATATTTTAGCAGAACTCGGGTCAGTTGCAGAAGGTGTTAAAACTTCAAAGGCGATTTGTGAGTTGTCAGAGAAATTAAATATCGACACACCTATATCCCATGCGATTTATGAGGCTGTTTATTCAAAAGAAAATTCAAAAGAAATATTTATGAATCTTATGTCCCGTGAGCTTAAAGCGGAAGAGACATTTAGCAGAAAATAAAAACTCCCTTTTTAAGGGAGTTTTTTTATACATTCAAATTAGGATTTACTTTGTTTTTGAATTTTGTTGTTGAGCCTTGGAATATGAGCTCAAAACTTCCTGTCGGGCCGTTTCTTTGTTTTGCGACAATTATTTGAGCTTTGTTTTTTAGTTCGGGGTTTTCTTTGTCATAATACTCTTCACGATAAATAAACATTACAACGTCTGCGTCCTGCTCAATAGCTCCTGATTCACGAAGGTCAGATAGCATGGGGCGCTTGTCTGTTCTGTCTTCCACTTTACGTGATAGCTGCGACAGGGCAATGATGGGTACATCAAGCTCACGCGCTATGCCTTTTAGACCCCTTGATATGGTTGAAATCTGCTGGTTACGGTCGTTTGAGCTTCTATCTTCGATTAGTTGAAGATAATCTATCAAAATAAGCCCTAAATCAGGGTATTTCATTTTTAATCTGCGGCATTTTGCTCTTATATCAGAAATACTTACCCCCGCCGAATCGTCAATAAATAAAGGAGCTTGGTGAAGTTCGTTCATGACATTTGTTATTTTTTCCCACTCATTTGCCTGAAGTTCCCCTGTTCTTACCCTTTGCGCGTCAACTTCAGCCTCAGCGCAAACTACCCTTTGCGCGAGCTGTATCTTTGACATTTCAAGAGAAAATATAACAACAGGAACATTTTGCCTTATTGCTATGTTTTGAGCGATGTTAAGCGCAAAAGCAGTTTTTCCCATAGACGGACGTGCTGCAAGCACTACAAAGTCGGATTTTTGAAACCCCGCGGTTAAATTATCCAAATCCACATACCCGCTTGGTACACCCGTGTACGAGCCTTTATTTGCACAGCGGTACTCGATTTTTTCAACGGTTTCCATAAGTAAATTAGTCAACTGCTCAATTTCTTGCGAACTTTTTTGCTGTGCTATATCAAAAATAAACTTTTCAGCCGCTTCAAGAGATTCCTGAGCGTCAGAGTTTTTGTACGTTTGCTCAATAATGTTTGAGCCTGCGTTTATGAGCTTTCTTTTTATGGCATTTTCTTTGATAATATTTGCGTAGTATTCGATGTTTGAACTAAGTACGGTATCACTCATCAAATCGCTTAAATACTCTGCTCCGCCTATGTCATCAAGCCTGTTTTTGGATTGAAAATAATCGCTGACACTTAGGGCATCTACGGGTTTATTTTGGTTGTAGAGTGTAAACATCGCATCATATATCATTCTGTTTGACGGTGAATAAAAAAAGTCCGCCTCAAGAATTTCAACTACCCTGTTCATGCTCAAAGGGTTTATTAATATTGCCCCCAAAACCGCCTTTTCTGCATCTGAATTGTGCGGGGGAAGCCTTTTTGAGATATTTTCTTTAACTTGTGTTGCCATTATTCCATTCCAAACTTTTTAGTCAATTATAGCGCACATAAGATTTTTGCTCAATAAATTATACTTCGGTATGAAGAAATTCTAACTTTCCTATAATTCTAAAGGGGTTGAAAACCTTGTATATTAACAATGTAGTCAATCACCAATTACTTTTTTAAAAGATTGTAAATTGCCTCATTAAAAAATAGTTACACCATCACATATTAGTTAGAAAACGGCAAAAAGGATTTGTGCCGTCAATTGAAAGGAGTCTACTTATGGCTATTGTTGTAAACACAAATGTCGATTCACTTAAAGTACAAAGAAATTTAAACCACGCTACAACCAGCATGTCAAAGGCAGTTGAGCGCTTAACTACAGGTTTAAAAATTAATCAAGCGGCTGATGATGCTGCAGGGCTTGTAATTGCAAAGGGCTTAGAAGCACAACAAAGAGGTTCGGTTGTTGCTCAAAATAACGCACAAACAGGTATTAACCTGTTGCAAACAGCAGAAGGAAACTTAGATGTAATCCAAGAACATCTTTTAAGAATACGTGACTTGACTCTTCAAGCTATGAACGGCGGTTATAGCGCTGAAGAAGTTCAAGCAATGGAAGATGAAGTTGTGGAAAGAACGGCAGAAATAGATAGGATTTCAAACGGCGCAAAGTTTAATGAATTTCAACTTTTCCCTACAGGCGGAGCTGACCCTTTGGTTCTGCAAATAGGTGCTCAATCAGATAAGGCTACAAATACTATCGAAGTAGATGGTGTATTTACGGAAGCTACGGTATCTGTACTTACCGGAAGAGTAGGTCAAGCCATAAAATTCATAGATGGTGGTGATATTATAGCTGATGCTGATTTTAGAACAATGCTGGACCAAATTGATGTCGGTATTAAGGAAATTTCAACAAGAAGAGGTACTATAGGTGCTATAACAAACAGATTGAACTCTGCTATTGATAGTTTGGATATTCAAAATGAAAACCTGCTTGCAGCAAAATCAAGAATAATGGATGCTGATATCGGTGAAGAGTCATCAAATTACACTAAATATCAAATTCTTCAACAGGCATCAGCTTCACTATTGACACAGGCAAATCAACAACCGTCAATTGCACTGTCTCTGATATAGGATTTACAACAAAAAAGCTAAGTAGATAAAAAACAATCTAACTGGTGATGGCAATACAGTGGATCGGGAAACCGGTCCTTTTTTTTACGAGCGAAGCTCGAAGCGCAGCACGACTGTGCGCGCTGAGAGCAAGCGAGTCTATGGTGTGTGAAGTGCGCATGTGGCAAGTGAAGAGCTTGGCACAAAGCACGAACCGTACCCGAGCGCAGCTCGAAGGCGTGAGCCGGTGCGATAGGACTTGCTTTAAGCAAGTCCGTGCACTACGAGCACGACTGTGCGCGCTGAGAGCAAGCGAGTCTAAGGTGTGTGAAGTGCGCATGTGGCAAGTTTTGTGCTAAAATTACTCTATGGCTAAAACAAAAACTAAATGGGTGTGTCAATCTTGCGGGTATGAGAGTTTTTCATACCTTGGCAGATGTCCTGATTGCAATAACTTTGCGACATTTTGCGAAGAAGTCGTGCAAGAGCCGACTGCAGCTAAGACAAATTCATCTTCGGTTATTTTAAATGTTGATTTATCCGCAAAGAAAATAAAAGATATAGAAAATGATGAAAAAATTCGCCTCAAAACCGATATGCAAGAGTTTGACAGAGTTTTAGGCGGCGGTTTTGTGGCGGGCTCTCTTGTATTGCTGGCAGGCGACCCCGGTATCGGTAAGTCTACTCTTATTTTGCAAACTTGCAAAAATTTATGCTCCAAAAAAGAAAATAAAGACCCGATTTGTGCGCTGTATATTTGCGCGGAAGAATCTCCCCAGCAGGTTAAATTAAGGGCGCAAAGGCTTGGGGCGGATGCTGAGAATTTATATGTCACAAATCAAAACTGCCTTGAAGAAGTTATAAAACAAATTGATGAAATTAAGCCCGATTTTTTGGTTGTGGACTCTATTCAGGCAGTGTATTCCTCTCAGATTACAAGCTCATCGGGTTCTGTTTCTCAGATTAGAGAGTGCACAAATATTTTAATGCATATCGCTAAACAAAAAAATATTACAACGGTTATAATCGGTCATGTGACAAAAGAGGGAAACATAGCCGGGCCAAAGGTTTTAGAGCACATGGTTGATTGCGTTATAAACTTTGAGGGCGACAGATATAAAAGCTATAGGATTTTGCGCTCTATTAAAAACCGCTTTGGAACGACATCTGAGGTGGGTGTTTTTAATATGGAAGATGACGGACTAAATGAAGTTCTAAACCCGTCTGAATTGTTTTTAAATCCCTCTGATACTTCAAGCTGCGGCTGCTCAATTATCGCAACGCTTGAGGGTACAAGGGTTTTACTGCTTGAAATTCAAGCCCTGACGGGCTCTACTCCATATCCTAATCCAAGACGTGTTGCAAGGGGCATTGAGTATAACAGATTGCTTCAAATACTTGCAGTGCTTGAAAAAAGAGTGGGTCTGAATTTATCAAAACAAGATGTTTATATAAATGTAATTGGCGGTATTGATATTATTGAGCCGGCGGCTGATTTGGGCGTGGCGCTTGCGGTTTTAAGCTGCGCAAGAGACATTCCTCTTAAAAATAAAACCGTTATGATTGGTGAAATTGGTCTCTCAGGAGAAATAAGAGCCACGGATAACCTTGAAAAGCGCCTCAAGGAGGCTCAAAAGCTTGGTTTTGAGTATGCAATAATTCCAAAAGTAAACAAAAATATTGCTCAAAAAATTGAAAAATTGCAGATAAAAACCATTCAGGTTACAAAGCTGACTGATGCTATAATTCAAGCTTTTAAGCAGGATTAATGTTTTTTAACTCTTCAATTATGCCTTTGAGTGCAATTTTTACATGCGAGTAATTAAGCCCCCCTTGCATATAAACCGCATAAGGAGGCCTTACGGGCCCGTCTGCTGAAAGTTCAAGCGTTGAGCCCTCTATAAAGCTTCCGCCTGCCATGATGAGCTTATCATCATACCCCGGGACACCATCGGGTATAGGGGTGAGGTAGCTCTCAACAGGAGAGTATTTTTGAAGTGCTCTGCAAAATGCTGCCTGAGCCTCGGGGTTTTCAAATTTAACCGTTTGAATTAAATCTGTTCTGTCTTCTCTTGAGCGGGGGTGAGTTTTAAAACCTATTGTTTCAAATACTTTTGCCGCAAGGCGTGCCCCTTTATGGGCTTGTGCTACAACTGACGGTGCCATAAAGAACCCTTGCAGCATTACTCTTGTCTGATTAAACATTGCTCCGCCCTCAGAACCTATACCCGGTGCTGTAAGGCGATTTGCGCACATATCCACAAGGTCTGCTCTGCCTGCAATATAGCCTCCCGCTTCAACTATGCCGCCGCCGGGGTTTTTAATAAGGCTGCCTGCAATAATATCAGCGCCTACTTCAAGCGGTTCTCTATCTTCCACAAATTCCCCGTAGCAGTTATCTACAAAGCAAATTGTATCAGGGTTTTTTTCTTTAATCGTCAGAACTATCTGCTCAATTTCTCTTATAGAAATTGAGTGTCTAAGGCTATATCCTCTTGAGCGTTGAATAAGAGCCATTTTAGTATTTGGTGTAATTCTTCTTGAAATAGCTCCATAATCAACAAGCGTATCATCGATTAAGGGTACTTCAATGTAGTCTACACCGTGCCCTTTAAGCGAGCACTCGGGGTGCTCACCCTCTCGTGAGTGGCCTATTATTTCATCCAGCGTGTCATAGGGTTTTCCTGCAACTGACATTAGAGTATCTTGATACCTTAAAATGCCAAAAAGTACACAGGCAAGAGTGTGTGTGCCTGACACAAAATGCGGGCGCACTATTGCTTTTTGTGCCTTAAAAACATCAGCAAAGACATTATCTAAAGCCTCGCGCCCCATATCATCGTGTCCGTAGCCTGTTACGGTGTAGAAATGCTCCTCGCCTATTTTATTTTTTTGGAAGGCGCGAAGAACTTTTTCCTGATTGTAGTCGCAGATTTCATCAATTTTGTCAAAATACTTTTTGACTTCACTTTCGGCTTCTTTAATTATTTCATTTGCAGACAGTCTGAGTTTTTTCATTATCTTGCGCCTATTTCTTTGTGTTTTTTAGCTATAGTATGAGCAAGTGCGTCAACTCTCTCAATATCTTCTTGTTTTGCTCTGCCTTTAAATGTTATATAGTCAAGTTTTTCTACCTGCAGGAGGTTTGTATTTTCTTCGATTTTGCCGACCAAGTTACCGCCCCAGCCGTATGAACCTATTATAGACATAAATTTAACATTGGGTCTTAGGGCATTTGTTAAATAAACTCCAAAAAATGCGTAAGGATGAGGCATTGCAAGCACCATTGATGCACCGAATACAACCGTTGCCGCATCAACAAGTTCAACCGCTAAATCGCCTATATCATCTGAAATTAAGTCAAACTTATGTACTTCGACATTTTCTTCTCTTAGTTTTTCAACAAGCCTGTCTACCATACGCTCTGTGTTTTGATACATTGAAACGTAAGGAATAACGACTTTATTTTTTGGTGTATCACAAGTCCACTCTTGATATGCATCAAGTATAAAATCAGGATTTTTATAAATTCCCCCGTGGCTCGGGCAGATTATTGAGGGGTTAATTTGTCTTACTTTTTCAAGGTATTTTTTGCAATGAGGCCTAAAGGGCATCATAATCTCGGCGTAGTATCTTTTTGCACTGAGCAGATACTCTTGAGTTTCTTCGGCAAAGATGTTTCCGTGTTCATAGGTAATGTGTGCGCCAAGATAGTCGCAAGTAAATAAGATATTATCTTCAACAAGATGAGTAAACATCGTATCGGGCCAGTGAACCCAAGGGGTAAGGTGAAATCTCAGGGTTTTGTTGCCAAGTGATATTTCATCGCCCTCATTTACTATATGAAATTTTTCCTGAGGAATACCGTATTGGTCAACTAAAAGCTCTGAGCATTTTTTGTTTGTGACAACTTTTGCATTAGGGTTCATTTGAAGTACTTTGACTAAAGCCTCAGAGTGGTCGCCTTCGGCATGATTTGCGATAACGTAGTCAATAAATTCGCCCTTGCCGTTTAATTTATCCAAAAATTCTTTAATGGTTTTTGAATAGGATGTGTCTATAAGAGCACGCTTTTGCGAACCTTCAATGTAGTATGAATTATATGTTGTTCCGTTTGGCAGCGGTATAAGCTGGTCAAAAATTCTTCTGCCAAAATCGGCTACGCCGCAGTAATATACGTTATCTTTAATCAGTTTCATATTTTCCCCTCGACTATTTTAATACGCTAAGGGCGTAAGATACGCCCTTAGTAAAAAATTATAACACTTTTTCAAACTGGTCTTTACCTACTCCGCAAATTGGGCACAACCAATCTTCAGGAAGGTCTTCAAAAGCTGTTCCTGCAGCTACATCGTTAGCAGGGTCGCCTGCTTGAGGGTCGTATTCCCAGCCGCACACTGTGCATAGGTATTTGTCCATAGTTGTTCCTCCATTTTATTGTCTTATTAATTATACAATAAAATAGTTTCAATACAATTATACTTTATGCTCTACAGCAGGGGCAGTTTTAGAAAATCTTGAACAAAAAATCCTGCAAACCCTTCGCAGTAGCCCGCATTTTGTTTTATGGCACGAAATCTGTTTAGCCCTATAATGCCTGAGATTAATTTTTCATCATTGTTGTAGTAAATATCAAGCATCTGTTTTTTTGTGGATGAAATGTTTGTAATGTCTGCAAAATAGTCAATGTAAGATAGAGGGCAATCGCTTTCATACATAAGTATTTGCAGAGTTTTTTTGTGTTCTTTTACTTTTAAAATCTTTTTAAAGTGCTCAATGAGCGCTATTGTATCAGGGTTAGAGTCAAACGGATTTGGTATAAATATAAAATCAGCCTCGCTTATATCGATTTTAGCTATTTTTTTGTATTCGTTTTTAAGCTCGCCTGAGTTTATGTCAAAAATCTTATACCCCTTTACTCTGGCATGTTTCATAACATTATAGAACTGCTCTTTTTTTGTGTTTATGGATTCAATTCGGCTTAAATTTTTTAAAACGGAAGAGCCGTTTGTAAGCGCGAGCACTTCAAAGTTTTTAGGATATTGTGCTATAAGACCTCCAAGCCCCAAGGTTTCTGAACCAATGTAGGGCGAGAGGACAAGGCATTTTGTTTCTATTTTTACTCTAAATTGTCTTGCAGGTGTTTTTGTTTGATTCAGCAACCTGAAGACAAATTTGTTGTATTTCATTTTAAGATTGTATAAAAAATTTTCCATTTTTAATCCGATTTTAAAAAAACTAAGCCGGCTTTTGCCGGCTTAAAAAGTTTTTAGCTGCAACCCGAGTATCCGCAGTTAAGGCATATAAAGCAGCCTTCTGCCATTTCGATTGAGTTGCCGCATTCGGGACATACAACGGTTTTAAGTGTTACACCGTTTTCATCCACTCTCTCCCCTATAGTTTCCAATTCTTTATGTTCTTCTTTAAACTCGGGCAGGCTGACGCTTTGAGTTTGACTTGAAACTTCTTGAGCGTTTTCTTGCTGAGCTTTCATTTCTGCTTCTTTTTCTTCTCTTGTCTTAACTTTATCCACTACCATAGGTTGTGACCATCTGGAGTTGTTACGATAAACGGTTAAGCCCTTAAGACCTGCCTTAAAGCCAAGCATGTAGGCTTTTGCAACATCTTCAACAGTAGCGCTTTCAACAAAGTTAATTGTTTTTGAAACTGCGTTATCCGTGTGAAGTTGAAATGCCGCCTGCATCATGATGTGCGCTTCGGGAGAAACGTCATGAGCTGTTGCAAAGATTTTTTTGGTTTGCTCGTCAATACCGTCAATGTGAGCTATTGAGCCTGTCTTTGCGATTTCTTCCATTAATTCTTCACTGTAGAAACCTTTTTCTTTTGCATAGTTTTCAAAAACCGGGTTAACTTCAAGAAGAATAGTACCGTCCATGATGTTACGTTTAAATACAAGACCAAACAGGGGTTCAATACCGCCTGAAGCACCTGCTATCATTGATATTGTACCTGTTGGTGCAATGCAAGTTGTGGTAGCGTTTCTGATACCTGACTTTGCAATTCTGTTATCAAGGTCTTTCCACATTTCATCAATGATAACGCCTGCGGATTTTCCTTTGTATTTGTTATACAGATAATCAGGACGAGCATAAACACTTTCGTCAAAGCCTTTGAATTTACCTCTTGTTTCGCTCAGGTTAATACTTTGGGCCTTTGAATGGTAATCGATAAATTCCATCACTTTAGCGCCCAAGTTGCAGCCTTCTTCAGTGTTATAAGGAATACCGAGTTTCATAAGCATATCGGCTAAGCCCATAACTCCAAGGCCGATTTTTCTGATATTGCTGACCATTTCAGCTATTTGAGGCAGCGGGTAGTTATTAACTACAATTACGTTATCTAAGAAGTGAATAGCGCTTCTTGTAACGCTTGCAAGCTTGCTCCAGTCAACATCTAAGCCGCCTGCGGGGTTTTGTTTAATCATTTTTGCAAGGTTAATTGAACCTAAGTTACAAGCCTCATAAGGTAAAAGCGGAACTTCGCCGCATGGGTTTGTAGATTCAATTTCACCTAACGCAGGTGTCGGGTTATCTTCATTTATTCTGTCAATAAAGATAATACCCGGTTCGCCTGAGCTCCACGCGCCTTTTGTTATTATGTCAAAGATTTCCCTTGCTCTGACTTTTTTGACACACTGTTTTGTATTAGGGTGAACAAGTTCAAAGTCTCTGTCTTCTTCAACAGCGCGCATAAATTCATCAGTTACCGCAATTGAGATGTTAAAGTTGTTCAGTTTACTAAGGTCATCTTTGCAGTGAATGAACTCTAAAATATCGGGGTGGTCGATTCTAAGTATACCCATATTAGCGCCGCGTCTTGTACCGCCTTGTTTAACGGCTTCGGTTGCTGCGTTAAATACTTCCATAAAAGAAACAGGCCCCGATGATACGCCCATAGTAGAGTGTACTACGTCATTTTTAGGTCTTAATCTTGCAAAAGAAAAACCTGTACCGCCGCCTGATTTGTGTATTAGAGCGGTATTTTTTATAGTTTCAAAAATTCCCTCAAGCGAGTCTTCAACCGGCAATACAAAGCAAGCACTCAATTGTCCCAGCTCTCTTCCTGCGTTCATAAGCGTGGGAGAGTTTGGCATAAAGTAGCAGTTTGTAATCATTTCATAAAATTCTTGCGCAGTTTTACTTACTTCTTCATCACTTGCACCAAACTGTCTGTCTGCAGAGGCTATGGTATCTGCAACCCTGTGGAATAAATCCGCGGGACTTTCAACAACTTCTCCGTCTAAACCTCTCTTTAAGTACCTTTTTTCTAAAACCTTGATGGCATTTTTTGATAACGACAACCCTGAATCGTTTGCACTTTCGCTAAGGGAATTCACCTTTTTGTACCTCCAACCAATAATATTTTTAAAAATTTAATTTCTATTAATTATATCTTAAAACTTTTTTAAAATTCATGCCTTAATGTAACGATTTGTAATTTCATGCAAATCATGCACCCTGTCATGTTTTCGACCTTTTTGTAAAAATATACTAGCCCTGTGTGCCTATAAGTCTATACAATGTAGCTTGTGAAGATTTTATAAATTATTAAAAATATGCAAGTTATAAATTTTTTAGCGGAAAAATACTATAAAATAGCCTACGATACATTTTTTTATATTGAAGACAATAAAAAGGCGCACAAATACGTCGAATACGCCCTAAAAGAGTCTCCAAAACACAAAAAAGCACTCAGGTTGAAAGGCAGAATGCTTATTTTGGAAGATAAAATAACTCAAGCGCTCAATATCTGGCAAAAGCTTTATGATATGGGAGAAAGTGATTTTGAGATTACTTCAAAGCTTGCATACTGTTATTCTCAAAAGGGGGAATATTCAAAAGCTTTAGATTTTTGCGAAAAAAGCGCTTTAAATGTCGGACTCGGCGATAGTGAAAAAATGTTTTCTCTGTATCGTTTAAAAATAGATTTGCTTTTAAATATCAATAAGCCGCTAAGCGCATTGAAACTTTTTAAAAACGCTCTTAAAATTTTAAGCTCAACTTATGCCTGTGAGCTTAAGAGCAGCTATTCTTTTCTTACTTTTTACAAAGACAGCGTCATCAGTTTAAAAAACGTAAAAAGAGCATTTTAAAAATTGCAAGTGAAATATTTTTTGTGCTAATCTTTCAAACATGGAAGAAAAGATTTTTGATTTAATAGAGAGAGCAAAAAAAATTCTAATCATAACGCATGTTAACCCTGACGGGGATACGCTGGGCTGCGCTTGTACTCTTAAATCATACATTGGTGATAAGGCGGATATTCTTCTGCAGCTTTCGGGAGGTAAAAGCTGCCCTGATACTTATACTTTTTTGCCTTATTTAGATAAAGCAAAAACTCTTGAAAATGTTCAAAATATCTACGATACGGTTATCTGCATTGATGTAGCGTCAATTGATAGAGTAGTAGAGAATGCCAGAGATATTTTTAACAATGCAAAAGTCACAATTAACATTGACCACCACAAAACAAACAGAGGCTTTGCCCGATATAACCTTGTAAAAGGCGGACTTTCAAGCGCTGGCGAAGTGCTTTATGAGATGTTTTTACAATCAGGTAAAAAAATCACTCTCAAGATGGCAAATTGCCTGTATGTGTCTATTTTAACAGATACCGGGTGTTTTAAGTATGAAACCGTAACGCCGAGAACTCTTGAAATTGCAGCTGACCTTGCAAAACTGGGGGTTAATACATCAGATATTGCAAGAAAGTGCTATGACTTAAAAGCAAAGGCTATGGTTATGTTTCAGGCGCATTGTGTGACTAATGCAAAGTTTTTGTGTGATGACAAAATTGTCTATACAACGGTTACAAAGAGTGATATGGAAAAGTTTGGTGCTCAAGATGAGCACACAGAGGGGATTTGTGAGAATTTACGCTCCATAAAAACCGTTGAATTTGCCTGTGTTTTAAAAGAATCATCCAATAACACAACAAAAGTTTCACTCCGCTCAAAAGAAAAAGACGTGACAGAAATTGTAAAAAAATTCGGCGGCGGAGGACATATAAGAGCTGCGGGCTGCACTATAAGAAAGCCTGTTTATGAGGCAGTTGAGCTTTTGATTGATGAAATTAAAAAACATCTGTAGGAATTGAGAATGATAAAACTTTTAAAAGAGTATGTTATTAATTTAAAAAATTCAATAATAGAGGAAGATTTCCCCGGAGCTGCCTCTGAGATGGCTTTTATGCTTGTTTTAGGGATTTTCCCTTTTATGCTTTTTTTAATGGCGGTTTTTGGCTGGCTGGGTAAGAAATTTTTTGTAGATAAGGTAATATATGCTATTTCAGCGTTTACGCCCCATGGGGTGAGTGATTTATTCAGAAGTGTCTTAAAAGAGGTTATACTCTTTCAAAACGGCGGTATAATGGCGATAATCGGTTTTCTTGTGACCTTATTTT
Source organism: Candidatus Gastranaerophilales bacterium (assembly GCA_944323335.1). GTDB lineage: Bacteria > Cyanobacteriota > Vampirovibrionia > Gastranaerophilales > Gastranaerophilaceae > Galligastranaerophilus. Next base: position 45,036 of record CALUSB010000001.1, on the reverse strand, counting down.
TAACCTCAAATGCCATAGCGGTGATTATAAAAGGGCTCAACAGAGCAAATAAAATTCAGGAAAACAGAAGTTTTATAAAAACAAGACTACTCTCCGTGCTTATGGTTTTTGTGGATACTTTTTTCCTTTTTATATCGGTAAACCTTATTATCTTTGGTAAAGTGATTTTAAATTTTGTCGCAAATCATATACATATGCCTCAAAATGTAGTTAACACCTTGCTTATAGGACGTTGGCCCGTGGCGTTTATCTTACTTTTTATACTTGCTTTAATAAACTACTATGTTCTGCCTGCAAGGGATTTTTCCGTAAAAAGAAAAAGTGTAGTGCCGGGGGCTTTGTTTTTCTGCGTGTTTTGGTTGTTGGGTTCTTGGCTTTTTTCTCTTTATGTAAACGAGCTTGGTACGTATAACAGAGTGTACGGAACAATCGGTACTTTTGCGATTTTAATGGTTTGGCTTTATTACACATCAATTATTATGCTAATCGGCGGCGAGATTAACAATCAAACCCTTGTAAAATTAACCTGTAATAAGGTTGATGATGCTAATTAATAAAACTTTACAAAAAGTATTTTTTATAATAAAATTTGAAAATGCCAGACTTAAATGCACAATATGAAGTTTTAAATTTTATAGTGGGGGATACAAAAGCGGGGACTAAGATGGGTAAGCTCCAGCTTAGAAACACAACTGATTCTTCCATATTAAACTGTATTTTGTGGGAAGAAACCCTAAATCGTCTTGAGAGTAAGATTTTTAAGACAGGAAATATTGTAAAAATACTGACTGCAAGCTATAACGAAAAGTATAACAACTGTCTTGTAAATAACTTAGAGCTTGTCGAAGAGGCGCTATGCGGCTTGGATGACAAGCAAAGAGATGAAAAATACCTTGAGCTTATTTCTTTTGTGGAAACTTTTGAAAATCAAAAACTAAAAGACTTTGTACTAAACATTTTAAAAGAAAATAAAGACTCTATAAAAATCGCGCCCGCTGCAAAAGCTATGCATCACAATTATATAGGCGGACTTTTGGTACATACTTTAGAATGTTTGGACTTTGCAAAAGTTGTGTATCCGAAACTTAATTCAAAAGTTGATAAAGAAGAGCTTTATAGCGCCTGCATTTTGCATGATATAGGTAAAATTTTTGAATATAAAATTGACCTCGAGACAGGTTTTATAGACTATAACGAAGAATTTAAAAAAGACTGGATAAGCCACTCTCAATACGGCTATACGCTTTGCATGAAAGAGGGTTTTAAAAATATCGCAAAAATGATAGCTTCTCACCACGGAAGAGCCGAATGGGGGGCTATGATTGACCTTTCTGAGAAAGATTTAGAGCCGTTTTACTACATTGTTCATCACATAGATGACTTATCGGCAAAGTTTGGAAAAATAAATGTAAGAGAGTTAAAAAATACGGAGAAAAATTAATGAAAAAGTTTTTTTACACGCTTTTTATACTTACTGCAATACTTTCCATGGGGCTTTTGCAATCAGGGTTTGCTTATCAGATAAAAGCTGATATTCAAACAAGAAGACTGCCGAAGGGAACAAAATTAAACCTTGTAATGGCAGAGCCGGTATCGACATCAAATGTCCAAGAGGGCGATATGTTCAGCGCGAAGCTTACAAGCGATGTTAAAGTTGATGGCAGAACGGTTTTACCCTCGGGTTCTTTTGTAAGAGGAACAGTTGAAAAATATAAAACAACAGGACGCCTCTCAAGAAGTGCGCTTTTGTATTTAACTTTTGACCATGTGGTAACAGGTCAGGGTAAGCAGCTTCCCATAAGCGCTGCAGTTTGTTCAAACTTTGAAATACTTCCTGACGGAGCAATTTCAGGGGGCGGTAATTATTGGGATGAATTAAAAAGAAACACTAAAAAAAGCGGTAATATAATTTCAAAAACTACAAAATGGGGTATAAAATCAGGAGATGAATTATTCCCCGGAGGAAGATTTCTTGTAACGCCGATAGCAGCTGTGGGCGGTACAATCGGGGGCGCTGTTTATCTTGTAGGGGATAGTGTCTTTGACTTGTTTAGAAAAGGAAACGATGTAGTGATAGACCAAGGCATTGTTTTTGACATTATTCTTCTTGAACCGCTTGATGTACCGCTATCTTAGGTGGAATATGGAAACAGAAGAAATAGTTGAGAAAATAAAAACAATACTTATTCAAAACAGTCTAAAAATCGCCTGTGCAGAGTCATGCACGGGCGGTTTAGTGAGTTCTTATTTGACGGATGTTGCAGGCGCAAGCAATTTTATTGAGCAGAACTTTGTAACTTATTCAAATGAAGCAAAGATGAGGTTTTTAAAAGTTAAAAAAGAAACTCTTGATAACTTTGGCGCAGTAAGTCAGCAAACGGCATATGAAATGGCGCAGGGGCTTTTTGAATACGAGCCCGTAACTATTGCTACAACAGGACTTCTAGGGCCTGACGGGGGCAGTGAACTTAAGCCTGTCGGGCTGTGTTATATGGGTTTTGGCATAAAGTGTAATAAGGGTGAAATTATAAAAGTCGTCAAGTTTAACTCCTCTTTTGCCCAAGCGGATATTGAAAATAAAAGAGTAGTAATAAAAAAGGATATAGCAAAAAATGCTCTTTTAAATCTTGTTGGATTTTTGGAAGAAAATATTGCAAAATGTAAAGAAACTTAATGATTTTTCTTAATGGGGAAAATAATGTAAAATGTAAGCGGATGCTTGTGAGTTTATGAGTATAAAAAAGAATAAAAATCAGCTTATAATTTCAATAATTGTAGGGGTGGCAATCGCTGTCATCTCCTATCAGGTTATTGTTAAGCTGAAAATAGAAAACGATAACTTAAAAAAACTCACTCAAACAAGCCAAAGCGCCCCCATTAAAAAAATTATGTATGTCGTTGCAAAAACAGACATTAAAAAAGGTGATAAAATACAAGCTGATAATCTCACAACAAAGCAATTCCCCATTGAAATAGAAGGCGCGGTTGAAAACGCGTCAAAAATCTCGGGGCTCACTGCCATCAAAGACATTAAGGCGGATTCTCCTATTGTTGAGGATTATTTTAAGGCATCTGATATGGATATGGCGCAAGGTGAGCCAAGAAGCGGCTACAGAGCGTTGGGTGTCGGTCTTGAAACTCTTCCGCCGTTTGCAAAAGAGGGGGCAAATGTGGATATCTACTTTGCCAAAAATGCAATTCAGGCGCAAGATGTTAAAATCTTAAGCATAATTGATGCTCCAAATGAGGGCAAAAAATACGTTATGCTTGAGATAAGAGACTCTGATGTGCCTGCTTTTATAACTGCGGCAAGCAGCGATAAGGCAGTTTTAATTCAGAGAAACAGGCATGAAAAAACAGGCTACAGATTCAGTGCAAGCTCTCCTCTTGCACTTTCTCAAATGCCTGATAGCGCACCGCCAGAGCTTGTTGAGGTTTCTGATATAACATATGATGAGCCTCCAAAAAGGAATGTTTCTTCTGCTCATAAAAAACAGATCGAAGATGTGCCCGTTGTTAGAGCACAAGCCCAGAGTGCGGGAGAAATAGAGTTTATTTCAGGGGATAAAAGAGTAATTATCGGAGCACCGCAGTAGATGGTAAAAAAACACATAAAAAATTTCATATTTTTCTTATTCTGCGCATTTTTATGCCAAAGTGTCTCTGCACAGGGCGCATACAGGGATATTTTACCCAGCTCAATTAGTATTGATGCTCCGTGGGAAAATTCTTCAACTCAAAACTATAATGACTCTATGATTGTTAAAAATGCCCTAAAGGATAACAACGAAAAGCTATATGGGGTAGTGGGCAAATCTCAGATTTTAAATTTTGATACACCGGTAAAAAGAATTTCCCTTGCTGACCCTAATCTTGCAGATATCGTTATACTCTCATCCAAGCAGCTTATGGTAAATGGTAAAAAAACAGGCTCTACAAGTTTAATTTTCTGGGGTAAGGATAATGTTCCCGTTTTTTACAACCTTGTAATTCGTCAGGATGTTGATGAGTTTTTAAAAGCGGTAGACTATATCGCGCCAAATGAAGATATATCAATAATTTTTAACGACAATGGGGCTGTTTTATCAGGTAAAGTAAGTACAACTGCAACAAGAGAAAAAATAAAAGAACTTGCAAAAGCTTACAATATTAACCTTGTTGATATGGCAGAAAGTGCTACAAAGCAGGTGCTGCTTGAAGTTAAGGTAGCCGAGGTTACAAAAAATTTCACAAGAAACCTGGGGACGGGCTTTACTATCGGAAGTGATGCAAAAAATCAACATATAAGCTCAATGAACGGTTCTGCGACAAATGTTGTGGGTAAAATTTCTCGTGTTGTTGTAGATAACGGCGTTAAATATATTTTTGCGGATAAGTCGGGAAATTTTGCAATTGATTTGCAAGCAGCAGAGCTAAAAGGCGACGCGCAGATTTTGGCAGAGCCTAAGCTCCTTGCGGTGGATGGCGAAGAGGCAAGTTTTAATGTTGGTTCTGAAGTTCCCGTTCCGTCTAACATGGGTCAATACGGGCAAATTGCTTATGAGTTTAAAAAAACAGGGGTAATATTGAACTTTACTCCTACAATTATGGAAAAAACAAACAGAATAAAACTTAAGCTTGCGCCTGAAGTTAGTGAAATAGACCGCTCTTCAGGGGTTATGGATACTCAAAACGCCGTTGTAATCCCCGGGTTTAAAACCAGAAAAGTCGAAACAACAGTTGAGCTTATGGACGGGGAAACGCTTATAATAGCAGGGCTTTTGAATAATTCAAGTTCAAAAACAAACAACCAAGTTCCGCTTTTAGGTGATATTCCCGTTATAGGAGTTTTATTTAAAACAATTGAAGATAAGAAAAATGACACGGAGTTAATGATTTTTATTACTCCAAAAATAGTTGATGCACCGCAGATAGAGAGTATTTAAGCAATATGAGCATAAAGATAGATACAGTTATTATAGATTCGGATGAAACAAGCAGAGAGCTTGTGGGGAATTTTCTAAGAAAAGTCGAAGACATAAACATAGTAGGCGAATTTCAAGATGCTATTAACTCTTATGCTGAAATTGTCGAAATGCATCCTAATCTTATAATTGTTGATATATCGCAAAGAACTCAGTTAACGCTCGATGTTATAGTTAAGCTTTCAAAGAATTTAAGGAACGCAAAAATCATTGTCCTTGCTTATGATATGGACTCTGAACTTGTTATAAAATCACTTCGCGCAGGTGCAAGAGAATTTCTTCTAAAGCCTCTTATAGAAAATGATTTTATAGAATCGGTTGAAAAAATTAAAGACCTCATTTTAGGCAACATTAATGACACAACAAAATGCAAGGTTATAACTACTTTTTCAAACAAAGGCGGTATCGGAAAAACTTCAATTGCGACAAATCTTGCTTTTGAACTTGCAAGTCTTACAAACGAAAGAGTAGCGCTTGTAGATTTGAATTTTCAAATGGGTGATGTCACTACTTTTCTTGACCTAAATCCCGCTTTTGATACATCTTATGTTGTAAATAACCTTGAGAGGATTGATGAGACATTTTTGCTCTCAACTCTTGAAAAATACAAAAATACTTCACTTTATGTGCTTGCTGACCCTCCGGATTTAGAGCAGGCGGAAATTATAACAAGTGAGAATATTACAACTCTTATAAATGTTCTAAGGAGTGTGTTTTCCTATGTTATTATAGACACAACAAGCTCTTTTGACGGCAAAACCATTACTGCACTTGATAATTCTGATTTAATACTGCTTGTTGCAATTTTGAATTTGCCCTCAGTAAGAAACTGCCAAAGATGCTTTGACCTTTTTAAGCGTCTTGGGTATCAAAAAGATAAAATAAAACTCATTATCAACAGGTACATGGAAAATGATGAAATAAAAATAGAAGATGTTGAGGATGTTTTGGGGCATAGTGTTTATTACAAAATACCAAACAACTACTTTACAATCATAAATGCCATAAACAAAGGTATGCCCGCAAGCGATATTAATCACCAGTCAAACATTGCAAAGGCCTTTAGAGAGCTGGCTGCGCTTTTGTCAGATAACTATACTTATTCGGCAACAAAACAAACAAAACGTGAGGAGTCGGGCTTTTTGGGTTTATTCAAAAAAAAGGAGAAGAAATAATTGTCACTTAAGGATAGATTAAACAGCAGTTCAAAAAAAATAGACACTCAAGAAGTTAAAGAAAACTCTTTTATGATGGAGCTTCCTTTAAGTGAGGAATTTAGCGAATTAAAAGAAAAGCTGCATGCGCTTTTAATAGATAAAGTTAATACTACTCCTAACTGGAGCCAGTATTCTGATGTTGAACAAAAAAACCTTATAAAACAGTTTATTGAATATCAAATATCTACAAATTTTCGCTCTACACCGCTAAACAAGATTGAACGAGACAGATTAATAAGAGAGATAATCCAAGAGGCAAAAGGTTTTGGCCCTCTTGACCCGCTTTTATCAGACCCGAGTGTCAGTGATATTTTGGTAAACGGTGCAAAAAATGTCTATGTTGAAAGAAACGGTAAGCTATATAAGACATCCGTTACTTTTAAAGATAATTACCACTTAAAAAACATAATTGAGAGAATTGTCTCCAAGGTGGGAAGAAGAATAGATGAAAAATCCCCTATGGTGGATGCTCGTTTGCCTGACGGTTCAAGGGTAAATGCTATCATTCCTCCACTTGCGGTTGACGGCCCTTCTCTTTCAATAAGGCGTTTTCGTGCTGATTCAGGTACAATGGAGAGTCTTTTAAAGTGGGGCTCAATTTCAACTGAAATGGCTCAAGTGCTTGAAGCTGCTGTTGCTGCAAGGTTAAATATCATAATAAGCGGCGGAACAGGTGCAGGTAAAACAACTCTTCTGAACAGTTTATCCGCTAAAATTCCAAACGGTGAGCGCATAATAACGATTGAAGACTCCGCTGAGTTATCTTTGCAACAAGAGCATATTGTGCGTCTTGAAACAAGACCTCCAAACATTGAGGGTGAGGGTCAGGTAACGGCAAGAGACTTAGTTATAAACAGTCTTAGGATGCGCCCCGATAGGATTATAATCGGAGAGTGCCGTGGTGCTGAAACTCTTGATATGTTGCAAGCTATGAACACGGGTCATGACGGCTCTTTAACTACACTTCACGCTAATTCTCCCAGAGATGCGCTATCAAGACTTGAAACTATGGTAATGTTCTCGGGTATTGATTTGCCTGAGAGAAACATAAAAAGCCAGATAGCCTCTGCTATAAATATTGTAATTCAAGCATCAAGGCTCTCTGACGGCTCAAGAAAAGTCACAAAAGTATCTGAAATTGTCGGTATGGAAGGTGACGTCATTACCATGCAGGATATTTTTGTGTGGGAGCAAACAGGAACAGGCGTAAATACCGTTATGGGTATGCACTCATCAACGGGTATAAGACCAAAATTCTTGGACAAAATAATAGCTAAGGGTATTGATATTAACCCTCAAATTTTTGACAGGAACTACAGGCATACATATTTGTCTAAAAACGGTACAAAATCTCCTGCACCGTCTTCTCCCGTAGCCCTTGAGCAAAATAAGGCCCGCGAAGAGATAGTAAATAAAGGCACTACCCTGAATGTTGATTTATTAAAGAGGCTTAAGCGATGAACCCTTTTTTAATATCAATACTGCTTGGTTTTTTGAGTTTTGTTCTGCTTGTAAATATGTTTTCAATAAGAATACCAAAACAGCCTATTTTGCAAAAAAGGCTTGAAGATATAAAAAACAGAGGCACGCAGAAGAGTTTGGCTAATCCTGAGGATGATGAATTTGCTTTTTTGTACAATAATTTTCGCTACAAACTTTTTGCAAAGCATCTGAATAACCTTAAGATAATTGAAAAAATCAAAGACCAGATAGCACTCTCCGGTGTTAATATGGAAATTGATACTTACATTATAGTAAGCATTATGTGTACTGTTCCTTTTGCTATGGTGCTGCTTATAACTTCGCCAAAGCTGCTTCCTCTCTCATTAATCGGGCTTTTTATACCATATAGTGTATTAAAATTCAAAGCAAATTTAAGAAGTGCGGCTTTTGCAAGGCAGCTGCCCGATACTTTGGATTTACTTTCAAATTCGCTTAGGGCGGGGCATTCTATATACAGTTCTTTTGAAGTTATTACAAAAGAAATGCCAATGCCTGTTTCGGGTGTTTTTAAATCTGCACTTGATGAACTTGCAGTGGGTTCTGATTCAAAGCAGGCAATACTGTCTTTAGCAAAAACTGTTCCCGATAATATTGACCTTAAGTTTTTTATAACGGCAGTAATTTTACAAAGAGAAGTGGGCGGTAATCTGGCAAAAATTTTAGACGGGTTATCAGTCACCATAAGAGAGCGCTTTAAAATGGCAGGTCAATTAAAGGCGCAGACGGCGCAAGCCAGATTTTCGGGTTTTATGCTGATATGTGTTCCTCCTGCAATATCGGGGATACTTTTTGTGCTCTCGCCTGATTATATGCAGCCGCTTTTAAATACTCAACAGGGCAACTCCGCTTTATTGTTATCTGTTGTGCTTTTGCTTTTGGGTGTCTATATGATTAAAAAAATTATAACTATAGAAATCTAAGGAGAGATATTTGCCGCCTGAAATATTACCGATAATAATAGGATTATATTTTGGTTATGTCGTTTATGTTTTTTCTCAAAGCGACGATAATTTTGTGCGAGAAAGGTTGAAAAAAACCGGAGGTAAAAAGAAAAAAGGCAGCATATATACTTTTTTTGCCGATTATTTAAGACCGTATTCAAAAAAAAGTATTTCAAATAAAGTCACAAAAAATAAAATCCACAATATGCTCTTATCCCTTGGCTTAGCGTCAGGTGACGATGATGTTTTGGAATTTGAAAACAAAAGGCTTTTCTCTCTTTTAATAGCGGTTATATTTTGTGCTATTGTTTTGTTTTTGTCTTTTAATATGACAAGTGTGTCCTGTGCGCTTCTTATATGCTATATGACTTACAAATACCCTGAATACAGGCTTTTAGGGATTATAAAAAAGAAACAAAAAGAATTTATAAGATTTTTCCCGGACGCTGTTGATTTGCTCTCAGTATGCGTTGAAGCGGGTTTAGGCATAGATGGTGCTATTGAGCGTGTGGCGCAGGAGTTTAGCGGTCTGTCAAAAGCGGTAAGTGCTGAGTTTACCAGACTTTCAAAAGATGTAATGTCAGGCCTTGCGCGTGAAGAGGCGCTTAAAAACATGACAAAAAGGGTAAACAGTCAGGATTTACAGTCTTTTTGCGCCATGCTTGTTCAATCGGAAAAAATGGGTACAAGTGTCGCTCAGTCTTTAAGAGTGTACTGTGATACTCTTCGCACAAGGAAAAAACAAAGAATAGAAGAGCTTGTACAAAGCGCAAGTGCAAAGATGACAATTCCAATGATACTGTTTCTTTTGCCGGCTTTGTTTATAGTTATTCTTTATCCGGCTGTAATAAAAATTATGGAGAACATGGCAGGTTAATATGATGAAAAAATACGAAGAATTAATGAGGTTATGTATAGAGCAAGCTCAAAAATATCGCTTTGAGGTTGCGCCAAACCCTATGGTGGGGGCAATTGTTTATGATGAAAAAGAAGATAAAATAATATCACAGGGAGTGCATGAAAAATACGGTGAAAACCACGCAGAAAGAAATGCCATACTTGCTGCCCCTGATTGTGATTTTTCGGATAAAACTCTTATAGTTAATCTTGAACCTTGTACGCATCAGGGTAAAACCCCTCCGTGCGCGGATTTAATTATTGAAAAAGGTTTTAAAAAAGTAGTTATAGGTATGTATGACCCCAATCCTCTTGTGTGCTCTCAAGGTGTTATGAAACTTAAAAACGCTGGTATTGAGGTTATAACAGGTGTTTTAGAAGATGAGTGCAAAGAGTTAAATAAGGTATTTATTAAAAATATTACAAAAAAACTGCCTTACGTTCTTGTAAAAATTGCAACCACATTTGATTCAAAAATAGTAACTCAAGGTGGTGAGTCAAAGTGGATAACAGGCGAAGCCTCAAGAGAATATGTACAAAAATTGAGAGCAAAAAGCTTTGCAATTTTAAGCGGCTCAGGTACTGTTCTTGCGGATAACCCTGCTCTTACCTGCAGAATAAAGGGTGAGAGAACGCCTGATAGGATAATTATTGACAGACACGGCAAAATTCCCTTTGATTATCAAGTATTTAGGGAAGACGGGGCAAGGGTTTTTCTTGCTACAAATAATATGGACAGGGATTTTCCAAAAAATGTTATTCCTATAGCGTTTGCAAATTTCAGAGATTTATTTTTTAAGCTCTACGACTACGGTATTTACTCAATACTTGTTGAAACCGGTAAAACCATACTCACAACTATTGTAAAACAAGAGATGGCGGATGAGATTTATAAATTTGTTTCTCCCAAAATTTTTGGCTCAGGGCTTGATTTTGTAGGGAATTTAGGTGTATATAAAATAAACGAGTGCTATAAATTAGAATTTTGCGATATGGAAAAAGTTGAAGAAGATATTTTAATAAAAGCAAAATTCCGCTATGATGATTAAAAAAAGGAGAATGATTTGAAAATTCTTGTAATAAACGGCCCGAACCTTAATATGCTTGGTGTTAGAGAACCTGAAATATACGGCTCTTTTACGCTTGATGATATTGAAAAAGAGCTTAAGCAATACGCGCGCGAGCTTGATTTTTCTATTGACCTTGAGTTTTTTCAATCAAATTTTGAGGGCGAAATTGTGGATAAAATTCAAAATGCTCTTGATAAATTTGACGGCATAATAATAAACCCTGCCGCTTACACTCACACAAGCGTTGCAATAGCAGACGCCATAGCTTCCGTCAACATTAAAACTGTTGAGGTGCACTTGAGTAATGTTTATTCAAGAGAAGAGTTCAGACATAACTCCTATATCGCGCCAAAGTGCTTAGGACAAGTTGCCGGTTTTTCAAAAACAGGCTACAAAATGGCACTTCTCGGGCTTTATGAAGCGCTTAAATAAGTATGCAAAATAAAGAGTTAAAATTTATAGAAATTATAAAAAATTCCCTTACCGATTCAAGTTATTTGGGGGATGATTGCGCGCATCTGAAGGACTTTAACCTTTGCGTGAGCGCCGATTCGCTTGTTGAAGGGGTGCATTTTGACCTTTCTTTTATATCTCCTTATGCGCTTGCAAAAAAGGCTCTAAAGGTTAATATAAGTGATATTCTGGCTTCAGGCGCTATTCCTAAGTACGCTCTTGTTTGTCTTTGCGGTAAGCTGGATGAGGATTTTACCAAGGAGTTTTATAAGTCACTAAATGAATGTGCCTTAAAATACGGTGTAAAAATTATTGGCGGAGATTTAACAGGAGGGGATAAGCTTACAATTTCCATAACAATTATGGGTGATACAAAAAACAGAAATATCTCTTCAAGAAAAAATGCAAAAGAGGGCTATATTCTGGCTCTTTGCGGAAATTTCGGCTCAAGTGCAAGGGGTTTAAAAATGCTTTTAGAAAATCCTTGTGCCGATAACGAGTTTACAAGAGCGCATCTTGACCCGAAAATTCAATATAGAGTGTCTGAGCTGATTTCTCAAAAAGCGCTTGAACCTTACGCTATGATGGACTCATCAGATGGGCTTGTTAACGCTTTAGAGTGGATTAAAAAAAGCTCAAACGTGGGTTTTGAACTAAGTTATGATAAAATCCCAAAATTAAACGGTGTTACAAGACAGGAAGTGCTCTTTGGCGGAGAGGATTACTCTCTTGTTTGCGCTATTTCAAAAGAAGATTTTAAAAGAATAAATTCGCCTGAACTTATTGAAGCAGGTATAGCAAATAATTCAGGAGAGATTTTAATAGACGGTAAAAACATAAAAGAAGAAAAACGAGAGGAGTTTTTGCACTTTGATTAGCACTATAATCACCGCCGGAGGCTTATCTTCGCGATTTGGAGAAAATAAACTTCTTGTAAAAATAGGCTCAATGAGCGTTATTGAGCATACGATATCAAAATTTTTAAACGTGTCGGATGAAATAATTATTCCAACAACCAAGTCTACAAGAGATTTTATAGAGTCAAGCAGCGTATATGACAGAGAAAAAATCACCTTTGCTCCCTTTGGTAAAACCCGCCAAGAAAGTGTCTATAACGCCCTTTGCCTTTGTAAATACAACGATTATGTATTAATTCATGACGGGGCAAGGCCGTTTATTGAGCAGAGTGATATTTTAAAAATAATTGAAGAAGTGAAAGAAAAAAACGCCGTCTGCAGCGGTGTATTTGCAATTGACACTATTAAAATTACAAATGAAAAAGGGATAATAGAAAAAACTATCGACAGAAAAAAAGTCTTTCAAGCCCAAACTCCGCAAGCTTTTTATTATGATTTGATTATGGAGGCGCACAAAAAATTCAGGGGCTCTGATTCTTTTACGGATGATTCGAGCATGATAGAGGCATTAGGCGAAAGTGTTTACATTTTTGAAAATACTGCGGGAAATAAAAAAATCACAACGCCTGCTGACCTGTAATATCCTCTTGTTTAGGGGTTTGCGGTTTTATTTCATTCGGTATTAATTTTATAAGCTTTTTGTTTGCATCTTCAAAATCAGGATTTAAACTCAGACAGTTTTTAAGGTTTACAATAGCCGAGTTTGTTCTGCCTAAAGCTATGTCATAGAGCGCATTTAGGTAAAAGTAAGTGTAATTTGTCTGATTTGAAAAAGAAATCATATACAAGAAATTTTTTGCCTCTTCAAAGTTTTTATTGTCCAATTCAAGGTTTAAAAAAGCTACCCAGCCGTTTTCATACAAAGGATTTATAACGGTTGCGCGTCTTATGTATTCTTTTCTCAGGTTTTTATTGTTTTTTGCTATTGTTGCAGCTATTGAATGATAAGACAAGAAGGGCGAGGGGTTCATTTTTGCAAGTTTTTTCTCAAGATTTTTTAAGTCTTTTGAGTATTTTGAATCATTTTTGTAAATAAGTGCCATCTTAATAGCGCTTGTCTGGTCGGTCGGGTCTTGAGAGAGGGCTTTTTTGTAGTATTTAAGTGCACCCTCAAGGTCATATTCCACAAATTTAACATCGCCCAGACCGCTTAGAGTCGGCGCATAGTTTTTGTTTATTTTATAGCTTGCAAGGTAGTTTTTCTTTGCGTTATCCGGGTCATTTGTAATAAACTGCCCCATTGCAAGAAGTGTCAGGATTTTATAATTTTTTTTGTCAAAACTTATGATGTTTTTACAATCTTGAATTGCTTTTTGATAGTTGCCCTCAAGAAAAGTTTTCATGGTAAGGTGGTATTTTTTGTCTTTTTCATCATTGGAAAGGTTTGCAAGAACTGATTCTTTTAAAACTAAAACCGTGTTTTTAAAGATGTATTCATCCTTGTTTGTTTCTTGCATTTGTTCGATTAATTTAAGCGCATCTTTGTTTTTCTTTAGTGCAATAAGTGTTTTTATCTTAAAAATGTCATAAGATACGTTACTTGGGTTCATTAAAGAGGCTTTATTTATGAAAATTAATGCCTGAGAATATTGTCTTGACTTGCTCATGGCTTGAGAGAGGATAAAGTTGGCATAATCCGATTTATCCGTAAGGGAGGTGTTTTTATTCAGGTCAAAAGCGGTTTCTTGCGCTAAATTGTCATAGTGAATTGATGAGTAGGCTTTAGCCAGATATATTTCTTCGTTTTTATCAAGAGCGTATGAGGGCAGATAGCATTTTTTGAGCTCTTGGGTCATATTATCCAGAAATTTTTTGTGGCGAATTTTTTCAAGACTCTTTGTCCCTATTGAAAAGAAGCCTATTTCATACATGCTCTTTGCAAAAATAACAAGAGCATAGTCACTGTTAATGGATTCTAAAAGCGTATTAAACTCATCATAGGCTACTACAACATTACCCTGATTGAATTTTTTTGTGGCAGAAACAAACGCAAGTCTTTGTTTTTCTGATTCATCAAGGTTTTTGTTTTCATCCTGCTGAATATTTAAAAAATTGTCCATAATCGTTGTAAGGCTGAAAGTCCCGCCTTTAGACTCTTTTGGTGTTGTATTTGACACGGGGACATTTGATTTTTGAAATTCAAGCAGACTGTCGCTTGCGGCAAATGCTTGCATAGCGCCGCTTAGCATAAAAATACACAGTAATATTGAGCTATAATATTTCATTAATTATTTTCTTTAGTTCTGGGTGAAATTATAATATTTACTAAAGACCTGCGCAACTGTTTTTTCGTGAGATTCGCCTTCTTCTTCCTTTTGTAAAATTGCATACAAATCAGCTAATTTGTACTTTTCAAGAAGTAATTTGTCATTCTGTGCAATTTCAAGATTAAAGTCGCAGGTTAATACATGTATTATTTTATCACATGTAATAGATAAAAACACGTCAACAATTTTTTTATCAAAATGCTTATTTGAGCCGTCTATAAGGACTTTTATGGCGTCGTCGATTTTCATTTTTGAACGGTAGTGCCTTTTTGATGTTATGGCGTCAAAAACGTCCGATACCGCAAGAATTCTGCCGCCAAGAGGGATATCGTCTCCTTTTAAACCCAAGAAATAACCCGTTCCGTCGTATTTTTCATGATGAGATGAGGCAATTTGAGCTACATTTTCAAATTCTTTTGAAACGTAGATTTTGCCTAAAATATCATGGGTCATATTAGCATGCAGCTTGATGTGGTCGTATTCTTCAGGAGTCAGCTTGCCCTCTTTTTGAAGAATAGAGTCTTTTATGCCTATTTTTCCTATATCATGCAAAAGTGAGGCGTGTTTTATGACTTCTTTTTCTTTCTCGTTCATATCAAGCTCATCACAGATTAAAGAAGCGTACATGGTGACTCTTTTTGAGTGACCTGAGGTAATCTTGTCGCGAGCATCGATAGAGGCTGAAAGCGTGTCTATGAAGCTTGAGAATAGCTGCTTTTGCTCTTCGATTAGGATTTTTTGCTTGTTAAATAAATTTGCATTTTCAAGCGCGATGCCTGCCGAAGAACCTATTGCAATAAGTAAATCTTCATCTTTGTTAGTAAATTCGCCGTCTTTTTTGTTTAAAACCTGAAAAACCCCCACAATCTGGTGGCTGAGGTTACGAATAGGCATACAGAGGATAGTTTTTGTTTTATATCCTGTTTGCATATCTATTTCTTTATTAAAACGCTTGTCGGTGTATGCGTCTTTTATATTTACCGTCTCGCCGGTTGTCGCAACGTGCCCTGCAAGACCTAAGTTAGAGGCGAAGCGAATTTCTTGCATTTCAAGCCCTAAAGCTACCTTAGACCAGAGTTCGTGTTTTTCTTCATCAAGCAAAAATACCGTGCACCTGTCAGCGTTAAGCGCTTGTTTGATTTCTTGCGCGATAATAGTCAAAAGTGTATCTATATTGGTTTCAACAGCTATCGTTCTTCCGACTTTAAGAAGTGCAATAAGAGGGTCTTCCTGCCGATTATTTTCAGGTATAAAACTTGGCGGGGCGGAGGATATAACCCTTTGTTTGTTATGCTTTTCTATTTTTGTTTTTGAATTTTGAATTTTTTCATCAAAATCAAGCGTATCTTCAAGTTTTATATGCAGCGCCGCCTCTATAAGTTCAAGCGATTGAGAGTAATTTTGTTCAAAAAATTCAATCTGTGCCATAAGATACATATTAATTTTAAGCGCAAGCAGGGAATTTGAAGAGTTTGCAAGGTAGTGTGCGTCATTTAGGATATTTAAGGTTTTATAGTATCTTTCCTGATTCCACCTGTAGCCGATGTAGCCTATTAGTGACATAGAAATTGAAACAAGGTCAAATGCCTTAAGAGAGATTGCCTTTTTATGGCATTGTTCGATTTTTGATGTTTTTAGAATTTTTGTGTCATCTAAAATACTATCAAAAGTCTTTAAGAGAAAATCTCTAATCTCCGTGGTTTGGGTGACTTGAACATCTGTGGCAAGTTTTGACATCTATAACCCTTAAATTCTATCCTCACATGAAATTATACTATATTTTTCATAGATTTGAACATTTAATCCACATTAACATATCCATAAGTGCTCTGCCCCTGTGTGATATGCGATTTTTCTCATCTTCACTCAGTGACGCCATGGTTTTGTTAATATTTTCTACAATAAATATGGGGTCATAGCCAAAGCCGCCCTCGCCGCTTTTTTGGTGAGCGATTTTACCTTTGCATATGCCGTTTGTTTTGTTTAATACTTCTCCTGTTTTGTTTATTAAAACAAGCGAGCAGACAAACTTTGCTCCGCGCTCGGATTCTTTAGCGTCTTTTAGTGCACATAGAAGTTTTTCAATGCGCTCATTGGCACTTGGTGCATATCTTGCACTTTTAAGACCCGGTGCGCCGTTTAGAAAGTCTGTGCAAAGACCCGAATCATCAGCCATAAAGTACTTTCTGCCGCTTTTTTCGCACTGTGCCGCTGCAAGAGCTTTGGCATAAGAGTTTTCTTCAAAGGTTGAGCCGTCCTCAATCGGGTTAAAACCCTCATCAGGCAGTACAAACTCTACTCCAAAGGGCACAGATACCTGATTTATTTCTTCAACTTTATGTTTATTTCCCGTTGCAAGTACGATTTGTAGCATACTAACCGCCCCATCTGCGTTGTCTTTTTGCAAATTCAAGAATTGAGTTTTTAAGTGCTTCTTCGTCAAACTCGGGCCAGTACATTTTTGTAACGTATAATTCACTGTATGCTATCTGCCAGAGTAAGTAGTTGCTTATTCTCATTTCTCCGCCTGTTCTTATAAGTAAGTCAGGGTCAGGAATATCTGATGTATAAAGGAATTTTGAAACAAGTTCTTCATCTACATCCTGCGCGCTAACGCCTTGATTTATCATATCTTTTATGGCGTTTGTTATCTCGTTTCTTGCGCCGTAGTTAATTGCTATTTGAAGATTTACACCGTTATTGTTTTTGGTTTTTTCTTCGGCATCGGCTAAAATCTCTTGCAGCTGGGGGTTTAGGGCTTTTAGATATCCGATAAACTTCAGTTTAACGTCATTTTGGTGCAATTCATCAAGCTGAGATTTTATGGTGCTTGCAAGCAGGTTCATTAAAAAGTCAACCTCTTCCTGCTTTCGATTCCAGTTTTCGGTAGAAAAAGCGTATAAAGTAAGGTACTTTACGCCAAATTTATGAGCAGCTTTAAGGGTTTTTTTAAGGGCGTCAACGCCTTTTTTGTGCCCCATGGCTGACGGCAGCATATTTTCTTTCGCCCAGCGCCTGTTGCCATCCATAATAATTGCAATGTGTTTGAGGTTTGTCTTTTTTACAATCTCATTTATATCTGTATTTTCAAGAGTAGATAACAAATCTTAATCCCCGTATTTTAACTAGTTAAATTATAAATTAAATAAATTTAATAACAACAAAATTTGTGATAAAATTATCTTGATTATGAGCGAGATTGTTATTTTATACATATTGTGCAGGTATGATGCCACAATTTACAAAATTTCAAAAATAATGGATGAAATGTTTTTTGCGTTTCTAAAATCGAGCTTAGGCACGGTTAACCCTGCAATAAAAAGACTCCAAAAGCTCGGCTGCATCGAGCTTGAGGATAAAATGTCGCAAGGCGGTATGTCATCTAAACTCTGCTCCATTACCCCTGTAGGCAGAAATCACTTAAAAAACCTGCTTTTATCTTTTGATTTCACCAATCCCTCTCATATTTTAAACAACGCAAGAATAGCGATTTTTTGCTCGGATGTTTTATCCGATAATGAAAAAGAAGAATTTACAAAAAATATTCAAAATCACCTGATTTTATTTAAAGGTAGGACACTTGAGGCGCTAAAAAATCCTTATAACAACCTAAGCGAGGCTCAAAAAAATATAGCTGCGCAAAGAGCCGATGAAGCGCAGAGGATTTTGGATTTGTTATGAAAATTATTATTTCAGATGTTCAAAAAGACTCTATATCAGATGAGCTGGGGCTAATTTCGGGAGATGAAATAGTTTCAATTAACGGTAGTGTTCCAAGGGATATTATAGACTACAGTTTTCTTGTGCAAGATGAAGAAATTGAGCTTTATGTAAGGCACAAAAACGGCGAAGAAGAGATTTTTGAAATAGAAAAGGACTTAGAGGACGACCTTGGAATAAGCTTTGAAAGTGCCGTTTTTGACAGGGTAAAGCCGTGCTGCAACAGGTGTATTTTTTGCTTTGTTGACCAGCAGCCAAAAGGTCTTAGACCCAGCTTATACGTAAAAGACGATGACTGGCGGCTTTCTTATCTTCAAGGGACTTATGTTACCTTAACAAACATGAAAGAAAAAGACTGGCAGCGCCTTGAACAGTTTCACCCATCGCCTATCTTTGTTTCAATTCATACTACAAATCCCACTCTACGCTCAAAAATGCTTAATAATCCAAATGCCAAAAGGATTATGGATGATTTAGAAAGATTAAAGAAAAACGATATTAAAATCCACGCGCAGATTGTCCTGTGCCCTGATTACAACGACGGCGATGAGTTTTTAAGAACATTAGACGATCTTAAAAAATTTAAAAAAATCCTAAACTCGCTTGCAGTTGTGCCTGTCGGTGTTTCAAAATTCAGAAAAGAAAATTTAAAAACCGTTGATAAAAAAGTGGCGGATTTTGTGATTGATTCAATTGATGAATTTAACAAACAAATGAAAAAAAATATAGCCATGGCATCTGATGAGTTCTTTTTAATTGCAAAAAGAGAAATTCCCGATAGAAAATACTACGGAAAATTTTCTCAAATTGAAGACGGTGTGGGGGCTATAAGGCTTTTAGCCGATGATTTTAAAAAGTGTAAAAAGAAACTTAAAAAGAAACTTAAAACCCCTAAAAAACTCACTCTTTTAACAGGTTCAAGCGCAGCTAAGATATTTATGGAATTTAAAAAAGAAATAAATGTCGAGGGGCTTGAGTTTGAGGTTATTGATGTTAAAAATAAATTTTTTGGCGATAAGATAAATGTTACAGGGCTTGTGACAGGTTTTGATATTGAGCGCGCAATTAGAGAAAATAAGGTAGAAAACGCTATTATTCCATCTGTAATGCTAAGAGAGGGAACGGATGAGTTCTTAGACGGCGTAAAAATAAGCGATTTAGGAAAAAAATTTCCAAAAACCGACTTTATTGTAATAAATGATTGTTACAAATTTGAAGAAATACTAAATATAATTAACTCCTTATAACAATATTTTAGGATTTTGTGTTTTTAATAAGTATGAAGGTTATTTTCTAAGGAGCTTTTATGTCTGTAAATAATACTCAAAGTGCCGGTTCTCAAAGTACAACTATGGCAAGTGCTATGTTAGACCAAGGTAGAAAAATGCTCATAGGCGGTGCTATAGGAGGCGTTGCGGGTAAGGCAGTTTCTCTTGCAGCTCCTGTTTCTCATAAAAAGATAGCTGCAGAGATTGCAGACCACTATCTTAAAACAAATGAAAACGGTATGGCAGATGCCATAAATAATGCTGCAGAGCTTATAGCAAAACAAGAAAATAATAAATATCTTCAATCTGTGCTTGAAACAATTGAAAAATCAAAGCCCGATGAATTTTCAAAAAGCGTTCAGGGCATAAAAGAGGCACTGGGCGCACTTGGTGAGAAGATAGCCGATAATGCCGAATTCACAAAAGAAACTGCTATTGATAAAATAAAAAATTATCTTAAAAACAACTCCGTAAGCGATGAAGAAGTAAAAACCGCGGTAAAAAATTCTGACGATGCGCTTGAAAATATTATGAAAACCGCTACTCAAAAAGTTGAAGATTTCTTTAAAACTGCAAGAAAAAACCGCTCAAAAGAAGATATTGTTGCAATAGCTAAAAAATGCGCTAAAAAGACACAAAGCGCAAAAATCATAGGTACGGCCATTATGGCAGGTATTACGACAATGATTTTCTCTGATGTCTTAGCAAATTTTGCTTCAAAATTTACAAAGGGAAAAGCTCAAAAGGACACACCTGCACAAGTTGCCGCTCCTGCTAATGAAAGTAAAGTCCAAACTCATCAGGGCTAAATTTTACTAAAATATTTTTTATAGTAAAATTTAGTTATGTTTGATTCTCTATCACAAAGGCTTCAGGAAATTATTAAAAAAACCGCGGGCAATTCTCACTTAAGTGAAGAAAATATGCAAGATGCCCTTCGTGAAATTCGCCGTGCGCTTTTAGGGGCGGATGTTTCGCTTAATGTTGTAAAGTCTTTTGTTTCAAACATAAAAGATAAAGCACAGGGTCAAGAGGTCATAAAAAGCGTTAACCCCTCTCAAATGCTCATAAAAATCGTTAACGATGAGCTTGTTGAGCTTTTGGGCAAGGAAAAATCCCCTCTAAATCTTGACACTAATCCATCTTTTATTATGATGCTTGGCTTGCAGGGTTCAGGTAAAACGACAAGCTCTGCAAAGCTTGGTTTAAAGCTTAAAAAAGAAGGTAAAAAGCCCCTGCTTGTAGCATGTGATGTGTACAGACCCGCTGCTATTTTGCAGCTAAAGACACTATGTAAGGAAAACAATCTTGATTTCTTTTCTCTTGATGATGAAAAAGATGTCAGAAAAATCGTAGATAGCGCTATAGCTTATGCAAAAGAAAATCAAAATACTGTTTTAATCCTTGATACTGCAGGGCGCTTGCAGATTGATACATCCATGATGGCAGAGCTGCTTTTGCTTGAGAGAATGTACCCGCTTAACGAAAAACTTCTTGTAATTGACTCTATGACAGGTCAAGAGGCGATTGATGTAGCAAGAAACTTTGACGAGCAGTTAGGTATAACAGGTATAATCCTAACCAAGCTTGACGGCGATACAAAGGGCGGTTGCGCGCTCAGTGTTGTTTATTCGACAAAAAAAGCAATTAAACTTGTCGGTATGGGTGAAAAAATCGAACCGCTTGAAGATTTTTACCCCGATAGAATGGCATCAAGAATATTAGGCATGGGTGATATTGTTTCTCTTGTTGAAAAAGCTCAGCAGAATATTGATGTTGAAGAAGCAAAAAAACTTGAAGAAAAGTTTTTAAAAGCGCAGTTTAGTTTTGTTGATTTTCTAAAAATTCAAAAACAAATAAAAATGCTCGGCTCGTTTGAGGGTATTTTGGGCATGCTGCCAATCCCGGGGTTAAATAAAGACGACAGACAAAAAATTTCTCACGAGGGTGAAAAACAGTTTAAAAAAATGGAGGTTTTTATATCCTCTATGACGCCTGAGGAGCGCAGAAACCCTGAGTTGTTAAATGCTTCAAGGAAAAAAAGAATAGCGCGCGGGGCAGGCTTGGAGCTAAACGAGCTTAACGCTTTTGTTTCTCAATTTGAACAAATGAGAAAGATGATGCAGGGTTTAGGCGGTTTAAAGCAGGCATTTAAAAAAGGCGGCAAATCTGCACTTATGGGCAAAATGCCACGAAACGGACGTTTTAGATAAACTTTTTTTAAAATGTCAAGTAAATTTAGTAAATTTGCTTGCAAATAAATCTTGCTTGTGTTTTGATTATCTTATAATCAATTACTAATGACTTAAGGAGATAAGAAAAAGAAGTGGTTAAGATTAGACTAAAAAGACTAGGATATAAAAAGAACCCCACTTACCGTATAGTGGTTATTGACGGTCGCTGCAAAAGAGAAGGCGCACCTATAGAAGAACTTGGACATTACAACCCCAAGACAAAAGAAATGAAATTAAACTTAGCTTCAGCACAAGAATGGGTAAAAAAAGGTGCTCAACCTACAGCTACAGTTACTTACCTTATGAAAAACTGTGATGAAGAAGGTAAATTAATTTATAACAAAAAAGAAACAGTGAAACTATCTAAAAAAGCTCAAGCCAAACTTGAAGCCCAAAAAGAAGCTGAAGCCCAAGCGGCAGCGGCGCAAGAAGCTGCGGCAGCAGACGAGGCACAAGTTGAGGCGGGTGAAGCTAGAGAATAATATCGAAAAGAACACTTTATTGAGCCTCAAATCGAGGCTCAATTTTTTTATATAAAATTTTTAGGATAAAATGGCAAATATTTTAATCATATCACCTATAAGTATCGCAGGAGAGCTCATTTTAAAGGGTTTTAAAAAGGGCTTTGATAACAACAATGCTCACAATACGACTTTTGTTGATGTAAGAGAGCTAAAAAGCCTCCCTGTGTGTGATTTTGATTTTGTACTTTCTTATGATTACGGCTATATGATAAATGATGATGCGCTTAATTTTGTGCAAAATCTCATAAAATTGAATAAAAATATAAAACTCATTCACTACTTTGCGGATAATCCTTCATCAAACTACTCGCTATCAGGGGATTTGAGCTTAAAAGAAAAATTTGAACAGTTTATAGATAATCACAAGCGAAACATCGAGCTTATTTTTTGGGACAAAAAATACTTAAACGATTTTAAAAATACAAAGTCAAAATATTTCCCCATCTGTGTTGATTGCGATATTTATAAAGATTTAGATTTAGAAAAAAAATACGATATAACTTTTTTAGGCCGCCCCTTAAGTGATGTAAGACAAGAGATTTTAAGTGTTGTTATTAAAAATTTTCCAGATAAATTAAAGATTTTTTCATATCCAAAGCACTTTGAAACAAGTGTAGAGCAGATGAAAAAATATCTTAACGACAATGAACTTTTAAATTATAAAAATTCTTTTTGCGGCTTTATATCAGAGCAAAATTCCCTCTCAAGGGTTTATAATATGTCAAAAATCAACCTTAATATAAATCTTCAAGGCGAGAGCTCTCTTAACTATCGAACCTTTGAAGTCCTTGCTTGCGGCGGATTTTTACTGTGTGATAAGAGGGATGATATTAAAAATCTTGATTTAGAAGATGCAGTTGTTTGCTATGAAGATAAAAACGATTTAGTTGATAAAATAAAATATTACCTAAATAACCCGCTTGAGCGTAAAAAAGTAAGCGCGCGAGCGAGAAAGCTCATTTATGAGCGATACAACATAATTTCAAAAGCAAATGAGATACTTAATATAGTTGAGTGAAATAAAAATTTATAATGATAAAATATTTAGATTAAGGAGAATAAAATGGAAACTTTATATAAAATTAAACCCTCAAAAAGAATTTTAGAAATACCAAAATATATCTTTGCCGAACTTAACGAGTGGAAAGATGAGGCTCGTGCACAGGGTATTGACCTTATTGACCTTGGTATAGGTAACCCTGACGGTGCTACTCCAAAACCTGTAGTAGACGCTGCGCTAAAATCTATCCAAATGCCGGAAAGCCATGGCTACCCGAGCTTTAGAGGTAAAGATGATTTTAGACGTGCTATTGCAAAGTGGATGAAAGACAGATACAACGTAGATATTGACCCGATAAAAGAAGTTCAGACTCTAATCGGTGAAAAAGAGGGTCTTGCAAACATTGCAATGGCTTATTCTGACCCGGGGGACATAAACATAGTTCCTGACCCTTATTATCCCGTACTTTCTCGCGGAAGCTGGGTAGCAGGCGCGCAAGTGTATCATGTTCCTTTGACTGATGAAAACGACTATCTTCCCGACCTTGATTCAATTCCTGAGGATATTGCAAGAAAAGCAAAAATGTTTTTTATAAATTATCCGAATAACCCAACGGGCGCTACTGCTCCAAGAGAATTTTTGGAAAAAATGGTGGCATATTGTAAAAAATATAATATCTTGCTTGTATCAGATTTAGCTTACGGGGAAGTTTGCTATGATAACTATCGTCCCTTAAGCATCTTTAATATTGAGGGTGCTAAAGATATAGCAATTGAGTTTCATTCATTCTCAAAAACATTTAATATGGCAGGCTGGAGAGCAGGCTTTGCCGTTGGTAATAAAGAGTTTATAGATGTTTTATATGCTATGAAGTCTAACATTGACTACGGTACATCTTCAATTGTGCAAGACGCTTGTATAGCTGCTCTTGAGATGGATTATAAATATGTTCGGGAAATTATGGACAAGTATAATTCTCGTCGTGAAATAGTCGCACAGGGCTTTAATAAACTTGGCTGGCATATGAAAAGAAGCTCCGCTACTATGTATTTTTGGCTAAAAGTTCCAACAGGCAGACAATCTAAGGAATTTTGTAAAGAAGTATTGTTTAAAACAGGCGTTATGTTTACTCCCGGTATTGCTTTTGGCGAGTATAGCGATGACCATTTCAGAGTATCTATAGTACAACCTGCAGAAAGATTGAAAGAGGCATTTAAAAGACTGGATGAAGCAGGAATCAGATATATGTAAAATTATTTACATAAAATAAAAATATGGTAAAATACAGTTAGAAAGTAATAAGGAATATTTTAATGAAATTCGCAAAGAAAAGTAAAGCACAGAGTTTGGTAGAGTATGCTCTTATCCTTGCATTGGTTACGGTAATTGCTATTACTGCATTGCAATTCTTGGGGCAAAAGGTAAATACTGCAGTAACTGGTGTTGGTGACGACGTTGAAACTACGACAGAAAACGCAGCTGAAACTTATTGCAAGGGCTTAGGAACCGGTTACACTTGGGACAGCGCAAACTCTAAGTGTCAGAAGCGGTAACTAGTTAGTCTTTTGCGAGTTAATAAATTTATCTAAATCCTGTTGGGTGTCTATCCCAATAGGATTTAGTTTTGTAAGAGCTACTTTTATTGTCATTGAGTTTTTAAGTGCACGCAGCTGTTCGAGGCTTTCTGCTTTTTCAATGTCTGATTGTTCAAGAGATGTCATTTTAAGCAGGGACTCTCTTTTGTATCCGTATATGCCAATATGTGCGTAATATTTAGCTTCTTGCGGGTTTCTGGGATAGGGTATAGGGCAGCGGGAAAAATAAAGTGCTTTAAAATCGTTATCAAATACACACTTTACACAGTTTGGGTCATTAATCTGCTCAGGGTCTGTTATTTGTCTTACAAGAGTTGAAATATCACAATTACCCTCTTTTAGAGTGGATATAGCAAGGTCTATAACCTCGGGAGTAATTTGCGGTTCATCTCCCTGCATATTTAAAATATATTTAAACTCTTCGTGGCGTTTAGCTACTTCGCAGATTCTATCCGAGCCTGATTTATGCTCGGATGATGTCATTTCAGCCTTTGCGCCAAATTCAAGAGCTTTGTTTAATATAAGCTCGGAATCAGTCGCTATAATAACTTCATCGGCAAGTTTTGACTTTTTGGCTGCTTCCCAGACCCATTGAATAATGGGCTTGTTTCCTACTTCCATAAGCAATTTGCCCTTAAGCCTTGTTGATGAGTATCTTGCAGGTATTATGATGACTGTCTTTTCCATATTTTTTCCTTAGTAATATTTTTCGCCGAGTTCTATGACTTTTTTCTGTGCTTCTTTTATAAGCTCTTCTTCTCGAGGGTCGGTTGCAAGGTATTTTTCATACGCTTCAAGGGCATCTCGGCCTCTGTTTATTTTCTCATATGCTTTTGCCATTGAATAGTATCCTAAACCAAAGCCCCTGCTTAATCTTACCGATGATTTATAATCTTTAATAGCTTGAGGATATAATCCCATGGCTTCAAGTATTATGCCTCTGTAATAATACACCTGAGGGTCTTGCGCAAAGCGTTTAGCAGCTTCGTTCATCACATTTATGGCTTTTTCATATTGTTTTTTCTCATAATAATTATAAGCTTCATTTAAAATATCTGTTACAATCTGACCGCTCAGGTAGTTTAGAAGCTTTATTGCTTTAACATTTTTAGGGTCAATTTCAACCGCTTTAGATAACATTGTCTGAGCCAGCTTCGGGCTTTTTTGTTCAAGATAAACAAGAGCCAGAGAATAATAAGTATCAGACTGTTTATCATCAAGCGTGAGGGCTTTTTTATAGTATTCAACAGATTTTTTGTAATTTTTTAAGTTCTTATAGCAGCTTGCCATAGTGGTGTAGATTTGACTCGTTTTAGGCTCAATCTGCTCGTATATTTTAATTGCCTTAGCCCATTGTTTTTCTTTTAAATAATGAAGTGCTAAGTCGTCCTTTTTTGTTTGCGTGTTTTTGTTGAGATAAAAAAAAACTTTTTTAATCTCCTCGTTGTCAGGGAGATTTTTATATGCTTTTTTAATCAGTTCATGAGCCTCAGAGTCCTCTCCTGCAAGTTCGTATATCTCATAAAGCTTTAAGTACGCTTTTGCATTTTTGGAATCTTTGGCGATAGCCTTTTTATAAAGGCTTATAGCGTCATCGTTGTTATCAAGACTTGTTAAAAGCTCTGCAAAATCAGAGTAAAACTCGCTTGAGGGCTTAAAATCTTCATTTAAGGGGTAAAAATTATCTATTATAAAATCAAGGTCTTTTTTGCCTTTAAAAATCTCATATATTCCGTATTTTGCCTGTTTTGAATCGGGATATATGGCAAGAATTACCTGATATTCTTTAAGAGCAGCGTTTGTCTGTCCGAGGGCAAGCAGACTTTTTGCTTTGCCTGCACGGATTTGAGATTCATAGAGATTATCTCTTAAAATGCTATCGTATATTCTTGTAGCCTGCGGATACTGTTTTGTTTCATATAAAAGTCCGCCAAGACGGTATTTCAAGAATATGTCTCTAGGGTTAAGTGAAATTGCTCTTTGATAAAGTTCGTATGTTTTTTTGTAATCGCCTGTTTTTTCATACGTTGCGCCAAGAATTTCATACAAATTGGCGTTTCTTGGTTTGCTTCTGACGGCACGGGTAAAAACGCTGATACCTTTTTTTAATATTTCAGGGTCGTCTGTAAGATTTATTGCTTTTGTGTAGTATTCAAGGGCCAAGTCGCCTTTGTTCATACTGTTTAGCACAGTTGCCACTTTAAATAACGCTGAAGCGTTATCCGGATTGTACTCAAGGGATTTTTTGTAGTATTTAAGAGATGCTTCTCTGTTTTTATTTATTCTCTGTTCGATATCTCCTAAATATTCATAGCAAACAGCGCACTCAAAGCCTTTTTCAATCAGTTCTTCAAACTCATACGCACTTGCATACCATTCGCACTCAAGGTAGAGGTTTTTTGCTACTTCAAGTCTGTTAAAATCGTCATTTTGGAAGCCTGATTTTTCAATCAGAGTATTTAGTTTATCAAGCGTGCTTTTATATTCGCTTGAGTTTTTATTTCTTCTTAGAAAATACAGAGCCGAGCGCAGATTATCGCATGCTTCTATATTGTCTCTTTTAAATACCTTAAAATATGTTGAGCGTCTTTTTTGAGTATTTACGTATTGTTTTATTGTGTCAGGGTCTTCATTTTGACGCAGTTCTTTTTCAAGAGAATAAATCTTGCCTGCGCCCCATCCTTCCTTTTGGCCTGCTGTGCAGTTAGTTGTTGCAAACTGGGCATTTGCACTTAAGGGAAGGGATAAAGACAGACAAAACAGGGGTATTAATAGTCTTTTTTGTAATTTTCCTTTTTGCATTACAGATATTTTATATCAAATATTTTTTAAAATAAATACTATCATTTGTATGAGATTTTTACAATATAAAAACGCCCTCTTTTTGGAGGGCGTTTTCTTGATTCAGATTATGAACTAAATTTTAAATTCATCTTCATCGTCTTTTGTAGTTGTAGCGTTTTCATCAACTTCTATTCTTGCAGCTGCGTTAACAATACCTGATGTTGGGTCTGTAGTGTTGTTAGCGATTGGTGCTACTCTTGAAGTGGGTTCCAATTGACGAGGTAAACGTAATTGGTTGATTAAGCTGTCAAGGTCGCTGCTGATGCCGGGGTCGAAGTTATCTTCCGGAGGATTTACTACAGGGGGTTCTTCGCATCCGAATGGTTTTTCGTAAACAAGTAGGAATTTTTCAGTTACACCGTTTGAATCGA
Source organism: Candidatus Gastranaerophilales bacterium (assembly GCA_944323335.1). Taxonomy (GTDB): domain Bacteria; phylum Cyanobacteriota; class Vampirovibrionia; order Gastranaerophilales; family Gastranaerophilaceae; genus Galligastranaerophilus. The sequence goes on along the minus strand of CALUSB010000001.1, from coordinate 17,251 downwards.
ATTCGATGAAGTGTTTTTTGAACGTATCGATTGCATTACCTGCTTCAGGTTGGCGTTTGCCGGGAACAAAGTGGTCAGTGTATGTGAAGTAGTCAGATTGAGTGAAGTCTGTTGTGTATTCATCCATCGGGTCGAGGTTGAATTTACCCCAGTTAGCTACTTCAATGTATGCTCTTCCTGATGCATCTTCTGTAACACCTTCTAAGTCTGATGATGTTAAGTTAGTAAGAGCTGCAAGGAATGTATCGTTTGAGTCAAGGTTCAAGTTGCCTGATTTGATTTTTGATATTGCAAGTACGTTATCAGCTGCGTTGATTGTAACTGTTTTGTTTGAAAGTTGGTCACTTGTGTATTTTGCGTTGATTTCGATACCTGCTTTTTTGTTGTTAGCGCCTGCTAATACGATGTCTGTGTCTTTATCAGCGTTAGCGATAAGTTTTGTACCGTTTACTTTTAGAACTGTTTTGTCAGTTGTAAAGTTGCCGCCTGCGTTGATGTTTGTTTTTGTATTTTCAGGAGCTGCTGTATCTTTAGCTTTTATTGTTGAGTTTTTAAGAGTTACGTTGCCTGTAGCTGTGATGTTGTTAACGTGACCGTTGAATACTACATCATCAGTTGTTACGTTGCCTTTAATGTTGATGTTGTTGTTTCTTGTAGCATTGAAGTCAACTCTTTGAGCATTTAGGTTGCCTGTGCCTGTGATGTTGTTATCTCTGCCTGCGTTAAGTGCTAAGCGTTCGCTGTAGCTTAAGTTAGCAAAGTTATCAATGTCTGCGTTGATGTCAGCGTCTGCGTTTTTAGTTGTGATGTTGATATTTTTAGCGCTTAGAGCTGAATCTTTTGTGATGTGAGTACCTGCATTGTGAGTTAATGCTTGTGTTAAGTTAATGTTGCCTGCTGCAGCGATTTTTGAGTTTTGTACGAATACTTCACCTTTTGCGCTGTCAACAGCTTTTGCTGTAAAGTCGCCTTTGTTTGTTTTGATATCTGAACCGTTTTTGATTGTAACTTTGCCGCCTGTTGATTCAAGAGTGATGCTATCTTGATTTGAAGTTTCACCTAAAGTTACGTTCATATCAAGTGTATCTTCATCAACTGTTGCGCTGAAACCTCTTTTTAGAAGGCTGTTACCGTCAATTGTTAAGTTACCGTTTGTAGAAAGTTTTAAACCGTCAGCATATGGAGTTTTATCGTTAAGTGCTGTTGTGCCTGAAATTGTAACATTGTTTACCATACCTGATGGATGAACGAAGTTTAAGCCGTTGTATACAAGAGTTGAATCGGCGATTGTTGTGTTTGCACCGTATAGGTTAAGTGCTTTATTGGGTGAATACATTACGGAACCGTTTTTAACAGTGATGTTACCGGGTGTGTATACTGTTGTGTAGTCTGAAGATTCTGTGTAAGTATTGTCAAGAGTTACGCCATTGTTTGCAGTTAATTCAACTTTTTTAAGAAGGTTTGCTGCGTTGTCATCGTGAGAAGAGTAGTTTCTTGCTCTTAGAGTTGAATCTTTAGCGTTTATTTTGCCTGCTGCTGCAACAAGTAAGTTGCCTTTAGCGTGAACATTTGTATTTTCAGTTGTTACATTGCCTTTGTTAGCTGCAATTGTAATATCGCCTGCGTTAGAACCTGTGCTGCCGCCTGAGAAGTTTTTGCCGGAGTATGCAGATTCAATTTTTGTATTTGTTAATTTTACATTGTTGCCTGCGCTTATTGCAATTCTGCCGCCGTTTTGTGAGTATGTATCTTTGTTTGATTTGATTGAAGTATTGTTTGTTTGTAGGTGTGAATCAGCGATTGTTACATCTTCTTTACCTTTAATAATGATGTCGCCGTATTCGTTGTTAACAAGTTTGTAACCTTTAACGATTGAATTTTTAATATTTACGTTAGAACCTGATTTTGTTCCTGCGTTTTCAATAGTTACTGCGCCTGATTTAATTGTAGCGCCGTCAATGTTTATGTTGTTTGCAACTTTGGGGTTGCTGCTGGAATTTGCTTTGTGGTTTTTGATGTTACCGTTTAATTGGTATGTAAAGTTAACACCGTCGCTTGTAACTATTCTAACATTTGAGAATGATTGGTCATGATTTGCAGCATTTTGTCCGCCGCCGTAGTTGGGGTTAAGATTTGTTTGGATTAAAGAACCTTTGTAGATATTAACATTATCTGCTGCAAGAGCAAGAGATTTGTCAATGTTCATTTTAGCGCCGTCAACAGTTACTGAAGCACCGTCTTTAGTTGCCAAAACGCCGTCTCTGATGAATTGAGCGTTTGTAACCATATCGGCAGGAAGACCGTTAACTACGTTGATTTGAGCTTTGTATGCTTCAAGTTCAGCGGGTGATAAGTCGCTGAGGTTTTTAGCACCTTTAAGGTCAAAAGTTGTAGCTGTAAATGAGTTTAAGTCTACAGTTGCACCGTTACCGAATAATATACCGTTAGGGTTAATCAAGATAACTTTACCTGTACCCATATAGCTTGAACAGTCACCGCCTGCGCAAGAGTTTGTTAATTTACCGTAGATTTGTGAAAGACCGCCTGATGCAAGTACACGGTTTAGAGATGTTTGTGAGTTAGCTGTAAAACCAAAGTTAACGTGAGCACCTGAACCTACGTTAAAGTCTTTCCAGTCAAACTGACCAACGGTACCTGAACCGCCTTGAACTGTAACATCCATTCTGTTGCCGTCAGTTGTTACAGAACCGTTAATTGAGTTATCTAATGTTGGCAATGTGCCTGCATCAATAGCCATTGCAGTTGTTGTTGATAGGGGCATGTAACTTAAAAAACTGAGTAAAATCAACATTGAAGTTAATTTTTTGTGCTTAAGTTTCATTATGTTTCCTTTCTTCTAAGTATATATTGCGTATATAATATTCCGATATTTATAAAAAAACATGTGAAAGTAAATAATTGCAGGAATATGGAGAAATATTTCAAAATTTTACAAAACTTTACCTTGCCACTCCCGGAAAGTACTGTTAATTATAAATCAAGCAGGTTTTTTATTCTTAAGGGCAAAAAATATTATTTACATATTTTAATAGGTGTGTTGATAAAGGAATGTTTTTAAAATATGCTGGAAAATGTCCCTTAAAATAAATCATTAATATGATTTATTGCTGTCATCACCATTATATATTATTATTAACATAGTGTATTACTATAATACCACTCAAAAAAGTATGAAAAGGAATTAAAATGCGCAATTTTAAACTTAAAAAGCTGGATGTGTTTTTGCTTTTGGCAGGCTTTTTATTTTCTGTTTCCCCATCGTTGTCTTTGCCGATGGAAGGCGGTATGGGTGTCGGTAACTTTGACCCCGGTGTCGTTGACCAAACAAACTTAATTCAGTTAAAAGAATATGAACACAGAACTCGTGAGAACCTCGAAGAGCATGAAAGAGGCCGCGAAGTTATTGAAATGAATAAAAAAATGAAAGAAGAAGTTGACAAACTTCCCAACAAAGAGGTGAGTTTTAAACTTAATTCAATCAAATTTACAGGTAATACTCAATTTACCGAAGAACAGTTGATGGACTTGATTTGTGAAAAAATCGGTCAGGAAGTTACAATCAACGACCTTATCGGTTATGCCAATATGGTTACGGAGTTTTATCAACAAAGAGGTTACATTTCAACAATTGCCTATCTTCCCCCTCAAAAAGTTCAAGACGGTAACGTAGAAATAGTTATTATGGAAGGTAAATACGGTAAGGTTGAAATTGAGGGTAATAAATGGGCAAGAGACAAATTTGTCCGAGCTACATATTTAAAAGATAAAAACATTGAAACAGACAAAGTATTAAACGTACTTGATATTCAAGAAACCCTAAGAGAAATGAATGCTTCAAGGTATATGAAAGCACAAGTTTCTATGAATGATAATGAAGAATCTGCTCAATACACGGACTTAACTTTGCAGATGAAAGACAGATTCCCGATTGACTTTGACTTCCGTTTTGATAACCAAGGTCGTGACGCTATCGGTTTGAACCGTGCGGTATTTTTTGCAGGTATGTATAACCTGACCGGCTGGGGTGACAAATTATTGTCAACAACATCACTTGCAAGACGTTCAGTCAGCCAAGGTGTTTTCTATTCTATCCCTGTTGGTCGCCATGAAACAAAAATCAACTTAGGATACAGTTACAGTGGTGTTACAATGGGCGAAGATTTGAAAGACCTTGATATCAAAGGTAGTTCACACAACTTCTTCGGCGGTGTTTCAAGACGTTTGGTAAAAACAGAAAACTATAAATTATACGGTGATATTTCTTTAGATATCAGAAACACTAAAACTACAATCGGTGAACAAAAACTCACTCTGTATGATTACAAAACAAGAGCCTTAAGGGTTAACTTAACAAATATCAAAGATGACTTTTACGGTAAATGGTTCGGTAACATCGGTGCAAGCGTCGGTTTGCCTATTATGGGTGCATCTGACGAGTATGACGGCTACCACTATGACTGGCTGCCTACAAACAAATTCGTAAAAGTTAACGCAAATATCTCAAGACTTCAAATTTTACCTATGAGGTCTATGGCAATTATCCAAGCAGGCGGTCAATGGGCAAGCCACGGTTTGTACCCGTCTGAAAAAATGCAATTTGGCGGTATTTCTACCGTTCGTGGTTATGAAGAAGGTTTCTTCCTTAATGACTACGGTGTAACCGCGTCTTTAGAATTAAGGTCACACATTCCTTTCTTGAACAGAATTTTGCCTGAAAAACTAAGATTTATCGATGATTCTATTCAATGGGCAGCGTTCTATGATGCAGGTTGGTTTGGTAATGTCGGAACAAGCACATACGGTCCTAATTATATGATGAGTGTGGGCGGCGGTCTTATCGTAAGATTGACAAAATACTTGTCAGGTAACGTCTATATCGGTATTCCTATCGGCGATAAGCCTGAGGGTGCATCGAACTGCCGTGTTCACTTCACAATTACATCAAACATCCTGTAGTATAATTGATATATAGCCCCCTCATTTTTGCGGGGGCTTTTTAGTGTTAATTTATTCTCTATAAAAGGGTGTTTTTCCTCTCTTATTATTACTATTGTGACATTTTAACTATCTGCATATAATATTGTTATGAAAATAAATAATATTACAAAATCAGCCTGTGCAAATATACTTTCCGCCTTAGGGTATCCTTATGCGCTTGCATTTATGTATTTTTTATTTATATACTCTAAAACAGATATAAAAAACCCTGAATATGTTATCCATCCTGAAATGTCTGGGTATTATACCGCTATTTTTACAGGTATTTTAGTAATTGCTGCCATTTTTGTTTTTATAGCTTTTACTGCTCTTGCAATCATTGAACTTATTATAAGAAAAATAAACAAAACAGAGTTTACTATTATCAATAAAATTCCCGATAAATTTTATCCGTTTTATATTTTCTTTTTTTGGCTGGGAATATTCTTAATTTCACCACTGTTTTTGTTTTGTTTGCTTAATTTATAAATACACCTTGCCCTAATCACCGTGGATGTGCAGGAAGTAATCATAAATTTTATCTATTTTTTCTTTAATCTCGCCCCACTGATTTATAAATATAGCCCCCTCATTTTTGCGGGGGCTTTTTAGTGTTGCCTTCTTCTGTAGTATCCGCTTACTTTTGTGCCATCATCTCTTGTATATCCGCTTATGTAGATGTATGCTCCTTGTGTCACTCCTTGATTTGCTTCAGATTTTGGGATTGCTATTTTGTTTTTTATTTGATTATTTATTATGTCTTCTACAGCGATAAATTCATCTGTTGACATTTTTGCTATGTCTTCTGTAGCAAAGAATGTATTACCGTCATTTATGGGGGCGGCACCTCCCGTATAGACACCTTTGTTTTTAACATTATCTTGTGCAAAAACCCTTGAATCATCAGGCGATGTTATAAGTTTCCCTTCTCGCATTTTTTCGACAATTTTTATTGCCGTATAGTCCTCTATAAACTTATCGTTAAAACTATTTTCGTAACCCTTTAGGTCTTTTTTCACTTCTTTCCATATGTTTCTGCCAACTCTGTTGTTCCAAAGGTCCATATTATTTTCGGCTTTAGGCGCATTATTCATTGAATTTTGAAATTCATGCCATGTGCCTATTATATTCGAAATAGGTATTGAATATCTCTTAGAAAGCATTGCAGACATAAATGCATGTTTAAAAGCGTCTGCTTCACTATTCCAAGTGGGGCTATTGGGTTTGCCCAATTTGTAGTTTAACGGTTTACTGTATTCAATTGATTTTTTAATCATTTCTTTTTAATTTGTCTTTCGGCTTCGTCAATATTCTTAAGCATATGCAAAGCATTAAATAATTGTTCAGTTTTATTTTCCATAATGTTTCCCTCCTTAAATATAAGTTGTAATATTTTGTTTGCTTATATACAATATTGTTATTGTTATGAAAATGCATAATTACATATCTCTCAATCTGCTTTCTATGTCGAGTTATGCTGGATTTGCAGCGTTAAGGTTCGTTGTGGCGAAATATTATCAAGATGTAGAGTTCGCGAGGATAAATAATTTGGATGAAGGCATGTACATGACAATATCAGCGCTGCCTATAGCAATTCTTTTTCTCGGATTTGTCTATCTGGCCGTGTTTTTGCTTGCTTGTTTTTTGATTGAGCTTTTTGTGAGAGTGAAGTTTAAAAAACAGGGCGGGTGTATAAGCTTTAAAAATGAAATATTGGAGGTTGTCCATGTTATTTTGTTTTACTTTGGGATTGCTCTTCTACCTTTTGTTAATCCCTTCTGGTTTGCCATATAAGGCTATTTTCTAAAACAGATATAAAAACTCTGAATATTTTATCCGTTTTATTTATAAATACACCTTGCCCTAATCACCGTGGATGTGCAGGAAGTAATCATAAATTTTATCTATTTTTTCTTTAATCTCGCCCCACTGATTTTTTAACTCTTCAATGTAGATAACAGAGGCAAAACGCTTCTGGCATTCGTTCATAATTTCTCTGTGCTTTTTCTCAAGTGCCTCAGGGGTGACAAAAATCTTTGTCTGCGCGGCAAAAAGTATTATTACAATTAAAATCGGTGCAAATTCAAGATAGTTTTCTATATTCATATAATTCCTTTCTAAGTAATTGGAAAATAGTACTCTACAAGGTAGCTGGCGGCATCAAACGGGTGAGAGAGGTATTTTAGCTCTTTGTTGTTTTTAATTGCCCAATATGTCGGTATATCAATATTAGAGCCGCCCTCTCGGTATTTTAGATTGTTCAGGTTGTATATCAATTTTTCGCACTTCGGGTCAATTAATATGTGTCTTTGTCTGTCCATGGTTTGCATCATGGAGCAAAATGCCGCTACTCTGTTTTTAATAGGCGGGTTAAACTGCCTTAGGTGAAATTCTACATTCCTTTTCATTCTCTGGGCAAAAAAGTTTCTTATCAGCATGTAATTTGTATACTCGCTTACACAAGTGCGATTATCGCCCGAGGCGTCGCCGTTTATGATTATTTTGCCTTTGTGGTTAGGGTATCTTCTGGCGAATTCTTCACAGGTTTTTGTTGTTGTGGTGTTCTCAAGGACAATTTCATCAAAGAAATATACTCTGTGATTGTCAATGTGAGCCAATAACCAGCACATCGGGTCTACGTTAAAGTCGCAGGATATATGCAGGTCGCAAAATTCCAGATAGTTTATTTTTTCTATATTTTCTTTTGAAAAGTTAGGTACAACAAGGGGGCAATTGTCCTCTTCAAATTCGCCCAAGACGTTTTTTTTGTAATAATTTTCATCATATGCGCTTTTTAGATTTTCGCAAAAATCCTTTGGCAGATAGATATTTTCCGTTGACGGTGCCAAAACAAGCCGCCAGTTGGGTTTTTTGTTTTCATAAAAATTTTTATATATCCAGCCTCTTCTGCTTTGAGGGTTGGTGTGTCCAAAAATTCTGTATTTAAAATCCCGCCAGTTTTTCTTTTTTTTCTGGCGCATACGCCCCAAAAGCATTTTAAAAGTTGCCTCAGGGATATCTGACATCTCCTCAATTTCTGCAAAGCCGAGGTTGAGAGATTTTAGTTTGTTTGGTTCGTCAAAGTGCCTGAAGAGTATATTTGAGCCGTTTTTAAATACTATTTTTTGCTGAGATTTTATAAACTGCCAGTCGTTGCCCTCCTGAAGTTCAAAGTTGTCAAAATGTTCAAAATAGGCTTCAAGCGTTGTGTCACGCACAAGAGAATAAGTCTGTGCCCCGCAAAGTCCGTTTATGCCGGGGAACTTTAAGCACAAAAGTGTCCCTAAAAGTGACCCGGCCCAGGTTTTACCTGAGCCGAATCCTCCTTGATATACGCATACGTCGAGTTCTTCATTGTGCGGCACTTCGAGAAATTTCTTCTGGGTTTTAAGGAGTTTGTATTTCATTTTCATTGCCCCCTAAAGAAGAGTTCTGAGCGGTTTTTACATCGTTGTTATTCAAAAGAAATTTTGATGTATTTTCTACTCCAAGGCTGCTTAGTGCGTATTTAAAACATTCTTCCCAGTTGATTTTTTCGGCAAGCGAGCTTACTTTTGCAAATTCTGAGATTGTTTTTTCTATTTCTTTAAATTTGTTGTTTTTAGCCAGAGTTGTTTTTCTGTCGGAGTATCTGTAGATAAAATTGCCCTCTCTGACATCGGGGGTAATTTCTATAGTTACTGCTTTACCTTCAACTTCTGTGCTTATTTTTGTATTTTCAAGCATAAAGTTTGCGTTTGTAAGGGCTGTTTTTTCTAAAAGCGGTATAATAATTTTTCTGTTTATAGAATCTACAAGCCAGTTAAGACGTGCACTTTGACCGTTTGCGCTGTAGTTTATTTCAGTTGCGCTGCGCTCAAGAGGCTGCAATTGCCCTGCCATATTTTCAAATACGCCTGTGGCGCTTTCAATCTGGCTTTTAAAGAATTTAATAAATTCCCAGCCGCCAAGCATGGCGCTAAAATTAAGCGGTTGAGGCATTTGAGGTAAAAGCGAGGGGTCGTATTCAATTATTTTACCCGGTTTTACTTCTATCTCTCCGTGGAATGCCCCTCTTGGTGCTAAAAACGGAGGATTGGACACGAGTTTATGACCTAAAATTTGTGTCTGCATAATCTCGCCTGCCGCCTCAAGTACGGGTAAAATGGGCGATAACGGGCTTAAACCGCGCTTTGTTGCGGGGTCTTGAGTTATGTTTGCATAGATATAGGGGCAGCTTATATAGGGATTTGCTTCGTTTTGAACTACGGCAACTCTTCCTACAACAACAATAAGGCGGTTTTTTAAAATTTTACCGGATTCAAGTCTGATATTTCCCCAAAATTTTAATACTTCAACAAGTCCGTCAGATACGCCTGTTGTGTCTTTGTCTTTTTTTGAGCGCTCAAGCAGGGTTTCAAGCTCGCATTTAACGGTGTCATTTATGGTGAAGTTTTCTTTATTTTCAAGGATTTCATTTACTTCCATCCAGCTTCTTTGAATTTTAGGGCATGCGTCCCAGTTTTGCGCCCTATTTGTATCAAAAACAAAGTCATGCGAGGGTATAATCTTTAGTGATGCGCCTTCATAGGTTTTTTCTTTAATGATTTTAAAAGAATCAAGCATGGGGTTTTGGATTTTTTCATAAAGAGTTGTAGCAATGCGCCTTTTTCTCCATCTTGTTTCCCAGCCCACAAAGAGGATTATTTCTCCTGTTTCAATAAGTTTATCTATTATTTCTTCAAGTTTTTGCGAGAATTTCATCTTCTCAAGCGCCCTGCATAAAAATATTTTGTGATTGTTAGCGCGCTCAGAGCTTGAGTTATCTGCTTCAGAAACATCAAAAAGCCCCTCGGGATAAGAAGATATTGCCTCAAGCAAATGTGCTTTAAGGGTTGTTGCCTGCTCCCACGCGTCAGGCAGGGAGAGCTTTTTTGTGCCGAGTTCACTGTGGCTGTGTGATGAGTATATGGCGTTTTTTATGCTTTTTATGTGCGAGAGTTGGTTTCGTCTTTTTTCGTGCAAATTGTCGAACTTGTTTATGATTTTATTTTTTATTTCTTCAAGTTCCAAATCACTGAGCTTTATCTGCTCAAATTCAGTATTTTTCATAGTCTGCCTTTCTTAAATTTTATCAGGGTCGAGCCCTTCTATGTTTTCAAATATGGATTTTTTATTTTTTAATTCTTCATGCCTGTTGCCCCCGAGCTGTTTGCAGAGTCCGTCAAGTGCTCTTAGCGCAAGTTGAGGCTCTTTTAGGCCGTTTTCATCTTCAAAAAACGCATATTCAATGATTTTTAAGTATTTCTGAACAACAAATGCCTTTGTGATTTCGAGTTTTTGCGCACTTTGTTTTATTATTTTGTTTAAGAAATTTATTTTTTTCGGGTCATCGAGGATTTTTTTTACATTTGTAACAGAGTTTTTATTCTTGTATCCTGCAAGGTGCGCACTGTGCTCTGCATCTAGTGTTCTGGCATAATTCTCCAGAAATTTTTTTTGATTAATATTTATATTATCTTTATCCATTTTTAATATTTCTTAATAAAGTAATTGATTTTTACAGATAAGTTATGTACAATAAACTTGTTGTTAATGCTTCGGCTAGTATGCGAATGGGGTTTCGACCCCTTTTTTTTATCCGATTTTTAAAAAAACCTCAGGCAGCCTCGAAAATCAAGACTACCCGAGGCAAGGAGTCGTTAGCTGCGGATTAAATCCATTATTTGTGCGTTAATTTCATCTTCATGCTTTAGAAATTCATCTGTTGTCATAGAGTCGATGTCACTTGCGCTATAGTATCGGCGGCTTTTTAGGCTGCCGTCAATTTCGCTTTTGCCGTTATTTTCAAGTTTGTTTAAAAATTTTGAATTTTCCTGTTGCAAAAAGTTTGCATACTTAGGGTTTTGGGCGCAAAAGCGTTTGATTGCGTCTTCTTCCATTCTTTTCACGATTTGTGCGATTTTATCCAGTTCTTCTTTGTCAAAATTTGCACCAAGTGAGTTTAAATATTCAAATAATACTTCTCTGCCGTTGAAAAAATCAGGGTTTTGTTTCATAAATTCTTCAAAAACAACGGGTTTATCAGCCTGAATTTGAGCCTTAACGGGTGTTTGAGGCGTTGTGTTAATATTTGTATTATTTGTGTTAGAAGCTGTTTGTTTTGGGGCATTATTTAAGTACAAGGACTTTAAGAGAGCCGTAAGAACTTCTCTTGAGTTGTTCTGTGTACTAAACGATGCATTTTGACGTTGGTTGGTATTAGTGCTTGGTGTTCCTGTTGCGGGCTGCTTGGCAAGAAGCGCTCTTAGCAAAAGTTCTTGGACCATATTATCTTTCATCTTATCCCTTCCTTTAACCTAGTTTTACAAACGTCCCCCTCGGGGACTTTTTTTTGGCGAAGCCGGTGCAGATGACTTGCGATGAGCAAGGCTTCTGCACTACGCTTACGAGCGAAGCTCGAAGCGCTGCACGACTGTGCGCGCTGAGAGCGAGTGAGTCTTTGGTGTGTGAAGTGCGTATGTGGCAAGCGAGGAGCTTGGCACAAAGCACGAACCATACCCGAGCGAAGCTCGAATTGTGACGCGATGCGTCCAATGAGAGCGAGCGAGTCTTGAGGATGTGAGCATATGCACAGCGCCGATGAGGCGGTGGGCTTATGCGACACTGGACTATGCGAAGCTCGAATTGTGACGCGATGCGTCCAATGAGAGCGAGCTCGTATCTATATTTCACATTTTAAGACTGCAAGTGCTTTAGGATTAAGTGCAACTGCACCAAATGTGTATAATCCTCTTACAACCGTGTCAAATGACTGCTCGGCTCTTATTTGTTCAAATTTCTTTAACTGAGAAGCGTATGTAATACCGTCTGTTGTACCTGCCATGATGATATAACCTTCGTCTTCGCCTTTTCCTACGTTGTTGCTTACAAATACATCAAGACCTGCTATTCTGCCTATTGAACCTTCTTTTTTAGCTTTATCCGATTCATTGGATGAGCCTGAGAATTGTTCGCAAAGTAAAAGAATTTCTTCTACATCGGGGTGAACTACAACCCAGCCTTGTTTTTGAGGAGTTATAGCGCCTGAGTTTTTAAGTAATTTCGCAAGAGATACAAAGTGAGAATATACATTTGTTTTATCAAGGGTAATAGCTGTTGTTGATTCGCCTTCGATAATGTTTGCGCTATCTGCGTACTGGTGCATTGTGAAAATATATTTGTCTATACCCTCGTCAATTGCCTTCTGTGCTTTTGTAAGAATTGTATCTGTCAGCTGCACATTAGTTTGGGCCTGAACGATATCGGGAACACTGAAAGCAAAGTATAAGCTTTGGTCAAGTTTAAGAGTTTTGCTTGATACGGTTGCTGCACTGTAAGCAGGCAGAGTACCTGTGTATGCTCCTGTTGCAACGCTTTCAGGTGTTGCGATTTTAATTTCGCTTGTGCCGTTGTCGGCTTCTGCCTGATAGTCACGGTTTACACACTGTAGCATTGTACAGGTTTTATCTAAACCCGCGTTAATCTTTTTACTCCAAGTGCTGACAATCAAGCTGCTGTAGTTGGTTTGTTGTGACATGGTTTCTTCCTTTCTTTTTTATCTGCTTATCCGCACTGTAGTGCGGGATTAAATATCGAAAATACGTATAGATGGCAGGGTTTGTTGAACTTATAGCATTCGTCTTTCAACCTTGCTTCAAATTCAAACCCGAGTTTTTCTATAAGGCTTCTTGCAAGAGTGTTTTCGCCCACTATTTCAATTGTGAGCTTTCTCACTTTCATTTTTTCAAATAAAAATTTGATACCCTTTTTTGCTATTAAATACGAGCCAAAACCCCAGTAGGGTCTTGCTATGCAAAATGTAACGCTTGTGTCTGTTGCACCAAAGGGTGTTTTTTTTCTGTTATAAAGGTAGAAAAACCCTCCAAAACGGTCTTCTTTACCTAGTTTTATGCAATAAATCGCGTCTTTAAAATTTCTGACAAATTTAATGAATTTTTCGCTTGTCGATAAATTTATGTAGTAAAAATTATCGTCAAACAGGCGGTAATGGTATTTATTGCAGTATTTAAAGACTTCGGGTAAATCAACCAGAGTCGGTTTTTCAAAATTTATTTCGAATAAGTCTTTTAGTTTATCTATTTTCATTGTTGCCTCATTTGCTAATTTGTGGTATTTTTAAGTCGGAGAATGTTGATATGCAAAATGACGAAAAATTTCTTGTTTTAGAACAGTACAGGATTTATTCACAATCAAAAGAGGAATTTACAACAAGAAACTTCCAGACAAACAGGTTTTATCTTGTTTTGTCCTTAGTTTTGTTTTTGCTTTTGTATATCTTTAACGCTCTCACGCCTTCGCTTATGCCTCTTGTAGTAGGCTCTGTTGTTGGTATGGCTATTTGTGTTATGTGGTGGTTAAACCTTGACAGTTATCAGTTTTTAATAAAGATTAAATATTCTAAGGTTTTAGAAGAAATGGAAAATATGCTTCCTTTTAACCCTTACAGGAAAGAATATCAGGCATTTCAGGAAGCTAAGAAAAACAAAAAAGCAGTTGTGTTTTCTGATTTTCAAAAGTTCCTTACGGTGGTACTTTTCTGCCTGTTCCTTATAATATTTTCAAATAGCGTAACTTTTGTTATTTTGAATTTTACAAAATCTTACTAACCAAAAGTGATTCTTGGAGTATCTTCGCTTGACTTAGCTCCTGTTGCTCTAAGGTTTGTTATGGCGCTGTAGTATAGGGTTCTCCAGTAGTTAAATTTTGCAAAAGACGGGTTTGCTTTAACCCTTATTAATGTGCCGTAAACAAGAATTTGCTCCATATACGGCAGCGGCAATATGCTTGTGTCGTCACTGTTTTGCATTATTGCTTTTTTATTACCTTCCGCATCTTGGGCGTAGAGCTCTGAAACATAGATTATACTTAGCTTTCTTTTGTGTTTTTGCGGTGTTGTTATGATTAAATTTCCGATATTTGAATAAATATCAACCCTGTTTGAAGTTTTGGGATTTAGTTGTGTCGGGTGAATGTACCTGTATTTGTTTGAATTTTCCCATACAGAGATAATTCTTCCGCCAAAGTCGCTCATAATAGTTGTTTCATCTTGTTTGACTTCTATTTCTTGTTTTTCAATTTGAAAGTCCCAAATATATGAGCTTAAAACATCCGAGTTTGTCATATTAATAAGGTTTAGAACTCTTTTGTGTTCGCTTTTTTCTATTTCTTCAAAACTTGAAACTTCTCTCCAGCTCAGTTCATTTAGTACCTTTTTAAAGATATCAAAGTAAGTTGGCTTTAGTTGCGAAGTGTTTTCTGTGCTCATTTTTCCTCCTTTATACAAAACCTAAAAATTCGTATTTAAACCCCCGGCAGACAAATCTGTCTAAACCCTCAAGATATATTTTTGAGGCGAGTTTTTTGCCTCTTTGACTGCCTTTTAAGTCATCAAGCAACTTGTTTGCGCTGATTTTTATGCTAAAGTCGGCAAAGACGGAGCTTTTTGTCCAAATGGCGTGAGCTCCAAGCATTTGCTGATATTCGTAGTTAATTTCATTGTTACTAGAAGTCATTTAAAAGCTCCTTAAATTCTATTCCGACAAGTTTAAAACCGTCATTTTCCTCTTCCCCTTCGATGTGAATTGCCACACTAAGGTTAGAATCAAATATCTGCACTCCTACAGTGCTCTGGTATGAATGTGCCCAAATGGGGTTGTATGCTGTTTCAAAACAGTTGTAGTTGTTTTTTGGTTCATCTTCGCTTGCCCATATGAGAGCACCTGTTTGAGTTGTTTTAATATACTCGTGGTCTGTTTTTATCTCTTTTATAAAATCCTTTGAAACGCTGAACTTAAAGCGATTTTCTCCTGTTTCATCGAGCAGAAGTGCAAAATCTTCCACAATTTTTCTCTCAGATGGTTTGCCAAGGTGGAAAAAAGGTGTAGAAAAGCTGAATTTAATAGGTAATCCGTCAAATGTACTGCCTATATTTTCCATAAGTATTTTGCCGTTTGAACAGCCCGATATTATTTGATAGTTTACGTTTGTCGCACAGGTAATTTCCTGCTCTTCTATTCTTTTTGTCCAGCAATCATTAGCAAAATCGTAAACCATAATGGTTTTAAAATACTTGTCATCATTGTATGGAAGATAAAACCATATTTGATTTTTCTTTTCATACGGCACGCAAAAAGCTTCACTTATGCGGTTTGTGTCCATGTCTTTAAAAGAGCTTTCTACAGGGTAGGCTATATTTCCGCTCATCATTATTTGCGAGAGTTCGCCTACTTGAGATAGCGCAAAAAGCCCGTCTGCATTAAAGAAGTATTGTTTATTGTTGCAAGTGCATACTGCTTTTGGAGCTTGAACACCTTTATCTGCAAACTTTATAACGCTAAAATTATCAGGTGATGTGCCTGAGAGCAGATATACACCGTCTGGCTTAAATATAGCAAGGTTTCCGCAGTATAGAGCAAGTGCCGATATTTTTGTTACCGAAGAGTGAAAATTTGAGATGTAACCTGCGTCATTCGGGCTTTCCCAGTCATCATATCTGCCAAGCGCGCTAAAGTAAAGTGTTGATTTTGAACCAATCCAGATACGTCCTGCAAATGTACAAATTGCATCAGGTACAATGTCGTTTTCATTTGTATCTTTTATATTAAGCGGTTTTACTTTTTCTCCGCTCATTGAAGAGTTATAATAATAAGCCTCGCATCCTCCGGCATAAAATATTACACCGTCAAGATACAGGGTAAAATCGGCAGATGTTATTTCTTTTTCATAATCAAAAATTACCTCAGATGTTCTTGTAAGGTAATTATAGTATTTGATTTTTCCGTCCGAGCGGGCATATATAAAGCCGTCTGTTGATTTAGGGTATTCATATATGCCTACAATTGAGCACTCGTCAGTTGTGTCATCATCTAAGTATGTTTGATTACCCATCATTCTCTCAACGCCTTGATTTTTGTACAGTTCTACGTTGTAACTGTCATCCCAGTTGAGTTTTTTTGCTCCGTAACCAAGCATTACCTTTGTGGCGTTTGTGTTTATACCGCCTGAGAAGTCATAAAACGCAAGTTTATTATCGCTCATAGTACCACCTTACTTTATTTCTTATGTAATCTCCTGCTTCATCCGCGCTTATAGTCGGCTCGTAGGGGATATATGTAATATCAATTTTGCCTGCACTTGTAGATTTAGGGAGCATTTTTCCTACTTCATAATGTGTCATAACAGTGTCTTTTGAGGGCTTTAGATTGTATTTTTTAAGCAGTGTCGCGCAATATGACCAGGCTGCCTCACCTTGCACTCTTACAAAAGGGTAGTCGCCTATATGTTTTGGACTTTGATAGCCCCACATGGCACAAATGCTAAGTCCTATTGAGCCTGTATTAAAACCTCCGCAGTGGGCGGCATATTTGCCGTCATTGCAGTTTAAATTGTCCTCGGGGGTGTATTTTCCTTTTAAAATATCCCCGCACTTATCAACTAAAAAATGATAGTGCTCAAAATCCGTTGACGAGGGAGTGTATTTCCCTCCAGTCCAATGAAGAATTATCCTTTTCATTTTTTTCTCCTGAAATTAAATCCAATACTAATTTTCCGTGAATGTTTAAAAATTTAGACACCGCCTGAGTTCTGTTTTTCGCATGGTATTTGATGTAGATTCTTGCGAGGTAATTTTGAACGGTTCTTACGCTAAGATTCAGAGTGTTTGCTATGGCACGGTCTTTAAGACCGCTGCAAAGCAGCGACATCACCTGCGCTTCGCGGTTTGTTAGCCTCATTATTTTTCCTCTCTTGTTATTGAGTTTATTCATATCAGTTACTAATTGAAAAAAATAAATGTATTTTCCGTGGTTAATTTTTGCCTTTTAAATATTTATTAAAAACTCTCTTAAGCAGCCAAAAAGCAAATGTGGTAAGAATATTAGAGAAAGTTATTTTTTTAAAATTTGCAAAAAATGCGACAAGTTTACTCAACTTTTCCATAAATACTCAATTCCTCACTTATATTATTAAGGCTTAAAACGTATATGGGGACTAGGAAAGCCTTGGTTTAGATATACATATAATATCAAACATTTTTATTTTGAAAATCACCAGAAATACTTGAGTAATTTTAGTTATTGCGTATATGTAAATAGTCACTAAAAGCTTTATGTAGAGAGCTTTTATGTCAGATTTTATATTTAAAAATTATTATAAAAAATATTATAATTTTACAAAAATTTATAATAAAAAAAGAGGCACTATGTTGTATAGA